>JANQMK010000346.1 GCA_028280085.1 Pseudomonadales bacterium | reverse complement strand
TCAGCGGCTTTCACTATAGTGCCTTCTCGAGCTGTCACATAGAAATAGTAGAGATGGTGGTAGTTAAGAGAAGCCATAGATCACCCGAGCTATCTCATTTGGCAAGTAGAAGAAAGTCGAATAATATTCTGTTCATATTCGACAGCTTTTCAATGAACGTCTCAATTAGAATCAGCGCGGGTGATCTATGGCTTCTCTTAACTACCACCATCTCTACTATTTCTATGTGACAGCTCGAGAAGGCACTATAGTGAAAGCCGCTGAACACATGCATATAACCCCACAAACCGTAAGTGGACAAATTAGCGCCTTTGAAGATTATTTAGGTATTGCATTGTTTGAGAGAAAGGGCAAAAGGCTAGTTCTCAATGAAGCGGGCAAAATGGCCTACAGTTATGCAGAAGATATCTTTTCGTTGGGGAGTGAGTTACAGCATGCACTGAACAACGAACAGCATGGCCGGCAATTTACCTTTGCTGTAGGTATCACCGATGTATTGCCGAAGGTGTTCGCCTTTGATTTACTAAAATCCTGTTTTGATATGGATGAGACGTTACGGCTAGTTTGCCACGAGGGCGATATTGACTCACTGCTGGTCGATTTAGCCTTGAATCGTATTGACCTCATATTATCGGACAGGCCATTGATGCCCGGCGCTCGCATTAAGGCTTATAGCCATTCGCTCGGAGAAAGCGGCATAACTTTTTTTACCGCCAATAAACGCAGCGCGAGACAGCTCGCGGCTGAATTTCCCAATTCACTGGATCAACAAAATTTTCTCATATCTGGTGAGAAATCAACACTCAAAATCAATCTAATGTCTTGGTTTGACGAACTGCAAATCACACCTAATATCGTTGCGGAGTTTGATGACAGCGCCCTCACTAAGCTGTTTGGCCAGGCTGGCTATGGCATATTCTGTACACCGTCGACTATCGAAGAAGATGTGCAACGGCAGTACAATGTGGCTGTTATTGGCCGTACCCATGAGATTAAAGAGCAGTTTTATGCTATTTCTCCAGAGCGTAAATTGAAACACCCAGGTGTTCGACATTTATTTTCCCATGCGAAAACACTGTTTAATTCATAATTTACCGGATTCGTCGTTTTTCAATCTTTATTACATAAAAAGGGTAAGCATTTCAGGTCTTATCGATATGCATGGGTAACAATGCGCTTTAACTACTTTTAATGGTGGTGAGTGATTCTATATTTGCTGATGATTCATGTTCGACATCCGGCGCTGAAGAGCAGATATGATTACTTGATTTAGCTGGTTATAGGATTCAGGTGACTTCTCTAGCGTACCTGATACACGGTCAATGAAAGCTTGTTCGAGGTCCGCCACAGCCAGTAAGAAAACCTGTGGCGGATCTGATAGGTCGTCTATGGTATCTAATAGCTCGTTACCGGAACCATCCGGCAATTCGTCATCCAGCAAAATGACGTCAAAAGCTATGCGCTCCATAGCTGTGCGTGCACTGGCTAAGTCAGCTGCGGGAATAACTTGAGCAATACCCTGTAATGACTTGCTCACAAGATCACGTTGATCCTCCAGATCTTCCACATGCAATACTATAGGTAATCCCACCATATGTTCGCATGTCATGATCATTTGCAAGCTATCGACGAAAACCCTATCGTCCGATGATTTTGGTAGCCAGCGAGCAATACCGAATGGCCGGTAGAGTTGTTTCTCTTTTGCGCTCATTTCACTAGATGTAATAATAAAAATTCGTAACTCGTCTTCAGTGTGACGTTCCCTAATTGCTTCTACTAACTGGATGTTTTCCAAGTTGCCTAAGTTAGGCTCTAGTGCCAGTAGCTGGTAGCGTTTTTTGTCTAACATGACCAGACATTCTTGAGCTGTGGTTGCTATGTCGACTACATAGCTGTTTTCTTCAAGTAAATTCTGTAAGCGGTAGCAAAAATTAAGATCGCCATCACAGATCAATATTCTCGTTGTAGCTTCGTCTTGTTCTTCAATGATTTCTTCTGTGGGACCATCAACTATTGCGGATAACAACGATTGTTCATAGCGACTGAACTGCTTATAAAATGCGTTAGTATGTTGAGAAACAAGTTGTTCAAACACTTCCGGCGTGACTGGCTTGCTAAAAAAGTAGCCTTGTATCAATTCACAATTTGCTTTCGACAGAAATAGCATTTGTTCAGGTGTTTCTACCCCTTCAGCAATTACCTCAAGTCCGAGCGTCTTGGCAACCGCTAACATAACCCGAATGAGTTCTTCATCTTGTTTATTATGAGTTATGTCTTTCACAAAACTTCGGTCTATTTTTAGACTATCTAGCGGTAACTTTCTCAACATCTCAAGGGACGAGTTACCTGTACCAAAATCATCAATAGCAATTGAAATACCTAAATCGTGAATGGCTTTTAGTTCATCAATAACATTTTCAATATCTTCCATCACTCCAGTTTCGGTGATTTCTATTTCAATGGCCGACGGAGGAATTCCATTAATCTCTAACTCCTGCTTGATCAATGGGAAAAATGCTTTGCGCCCAAGCTGTCGCACAGAAACATTAATAGAAACGGTTAGGCCTTTAAAATGGGGTAAGGCTAACCAACTTTTAACTTGACGACATGCCGTTTTTAATACCCACTCCCCTATTTCTATCACCTGTCCCGACTCCTCGGCGTGGGGAATAAATATGGCAGGGCTTATCTCGTCTTCATGAGTTGGGTGCCAACGCAAGAGCGCCTCGCAGCCAGTCATTTTCTTTGTCGCTAAGGATACTTTAGGTTGATATAGCAATCTAAATTCATCCAATGCGATTGCCTGCTGCAGCATTCTTTGAATGCGTTGCTTTTCTTGCGTTGCCAGTTGCATAGATGGTTCATAATGCTTAAAATTATTACGTCCACCTTGCTTGGCGGCATACATTGCTGTGTCGGCTGCTTTCAATAATTCTCCTAGTGTATTAAGCTCATCCGTCAGCATGGCGATGCCAATACTAAAACTTATATTCACTTGAGAGGACAGAATATCAAGCGGATCAGTAAGAGTAGCGAGTATTTTTCTCGCTACCATTGACGCATCAGCGGGACCTTCAATATTATATAAGGCTACGGCAAACTCATCGCCGCCCAGACGAGCCACCAAATCACTTGCTCTAACACTGTCACGCAATTTATTTGCCGCTTTCAACAATACATCGTCACCAGCATCATGCCCTAAACTATCGTTTATATACTTAAAATGATCCATATCTAGATAGAGAATGGCTAACGTTTTATCAGATCGTTTTTGCCGTTCGAGCGCTTCTGTCAGTGATACATGAAAATGGGCACGATTAGCAAGCCCAGTGAGAGGGTCAAAGTTTGCCAGATTAACCAGTTTATCTTCTAATTGCTTTCGTTCAGAAATGTCTTGAAACATCACCACCGCACCAACGTACTGGTTATCGGCATCAAGTGTGGGATTACAGGTGTACTCTACATATATTGTTTCGCCATCTTCTGTACGCCAATAATTATGCAGCCCTTCATCACCTTTTTCTTGGCTAAGTAAACGAGCTATCTGATACTTATTCCAGTCCTCTAACAGGCCTTTAGGCATTTTTTCATGTTCGTGTAAAAAGTCATCCAGCGACTGAACATCATCTTCACTGAGAATGAAGAAACTCTGTATTTTTCGTTTTAAAAGTTCGTCATGATCAATACAGAGTATGCTGCAGGCCTTGGGATTAGCAAAATCAATTGAACCATTAGAGCTAATGCCCAGTACGCCTTCACCTGCGGAGTTAAGTAACACCTCCATCTGTTGCTTGGCGGCAACTGCGCTTTCTTTGGCAATCTCTATCTCCCGTTCGGCGGTTTTCATCATAGTGATGTCTTGAGCAACAATGACATCATCTTGGGCGTCAAACGGATAACGCTGTACTGCAAAATAAAATATTTTACCTGATATACCTACAACCTCTAAGGGGGATTCAAAGGTGGCTTCGGTATCAAAAATCTCTAGGCTATTTGCCTCTTTTTGATAGGTTTTCATAACAGGATTTTCGGCCCTTAAACCATTCGGCGTACGTCGCATTATGCCAAAGCCGAATGCCTCTGTTGACCAAAGCAATAAATCAAATTGATTACTCATGCGCCGTGAGCGTATTACATGCATAATTGCATTGATGCGCATTAAAAATAAATGGGCAGGGTCGTCTTTGAATAGTAAATCTAGCGCACCTACTTCTAATGCGATTTCAGTAACATCCTTACGTTGGGAGAACATCACAATGGCATCAGAAGCATTATTGGCTATAATCACTTTACATAGCTCATCGCCGTTACCGTCTGGCATACAGAAATCGATGATTGCTAAACTTGGCTTATGTTCAACGGCTTTCGCTAACCCGTCATGATAACCATTTGCTTCAATAACGTTGTAGCCCGCTTCCTTTAACAAGCTAGAATAACGCACTAATACGGTTTTAGAATCATCCACTAATAGAATAGTTTCCAGCGCTCGTTTTTTTTGCATGTCTGCGTCGAGATCTTCCATTGCTTGAGAAACCGTTTTCTCTTCAACGGTAGATATGAACTTCAACATTCTTTGCGGCAGTAATTGCAGCTCATCTTTTAACTGAATATCCGTATTGGAGCGTGCTAGTACCAATTCCCAAACTGAATCATCAGGTGATTCAGTGAATATCATTACAGCCACATCTTTTAATTCACGAGCTTTATGAATTTTACGGAGTAACTCTTCGCCACTCATTTGTGGCAATATCCAGTCGAGCAATACTGCGGAATAACCCGTAAATGCCTTGGCGGAATCATACTCAGAAGAAATCATCACAGATAAGTTAGCCCAGGCCTCTTCAGCGGTGCCAACAGCGTCGATTTGAAGTCCAACCTTCTGTAACATGTCAACGCAAACTGCTCGCATCGTCGGACTATCTTCGATTAGCAGCAGTTTCCGCGGTGTGGTTGACGAAGCATCTAATTGTATAGCGTTCTTAATACGATTTTCTTTCATGGGGATGCCCCCGGCCGATAGAGCTTGACTACCGGATGTTGCGCATTAAGTGCCATGACAGCTTCAAATTCTAACTTGGCAGCGTCGTGTAGTCCCCTCGCTCGTAGGCCCAACGCCATGATACCGTGCAAATCAGCTCTATCATTATCCGATAACAGGTCGGGAATGGCCGTATCTTGATTGATTGCCTGTTCTGCCAGCTCCATAGCTCGCATGTCTTCCCCTTGGTCTGCAAAAAGCCTGCTTAAGGCCGCTGTGGCTTTGAGACAGGCTTTTTGATCTGATGCAGGTATCTGTTGGTAAATTTCTATCGCTTTTTTAAAAGCCTTATCTAGCTGGGCCTGATGAGCCTGGGCTAATAAAGCTTCTGTTTTATCTGTGTGTAGTTTGTCAGCTTCCGGTTTACTGATAACTGCCGTATTCACACTATTATTTGATTTGTGGTTTGCCAACGAATCTTGTGTTTTTGGCTTTAACTTATTATATCTCTTGTCAAAGGTCTTTAATTTCTTTAGTCCCTTTATGTCAGACTGCCTTTGAATAAAATCACTCTTTTTATCTGACGCTGTTGGTCGAGCTTTTGCTTTACTTGCATTTGGGTGTTTTAAAATATTGTGATTATCGACGGAATGCAATGAGAAATATACCTTACAACGGGGTAGTTCAGTGCTATCAACGATTAAACAGCCTTCTGGTGCTAATAATTTTCTGACAGTCTCTAATGCGCGATGGCAATAAGTATCGTCAAAATAAATAAGCAGATTATTAAAAAATATCAGATCAAATTGTTTCGTGATGGTATTAAAGTCATAAAATAGGTTTTTACACTGAAAATTAACCGCCTGACGAATCATCGGCGAGAGTTCATAGCGACCATCGCCACGTTTTGTAAAATAAGCTTGTCGGTAGGTCGTATTGGTTCGCCGAAAAGCATATTCATTGTAAATGCCCTGTTTGGCTTTCTCAATACAGCTAGTGGAAATATCTATACCGGTTATATTAACTCGATCTAATCTAACGCCACATGAACTCAAAATCATCGCGAAGCTGTAAGGTTCTTCTCCATTCGCAGAGGGTAAGCTGAGTACATTAGGTGTGGTACCTCGGTCCAATAACGGAATAATTATTGATTCCGCCGCGTGTTTCATTTGTTGCTCATAACGAAAGAAAAAACTTTCATTGGTCAGTATTCTTTCGATAAAATTCTGCGGGTCAATGGCATCGCTGAGGAGACCTTGCTGCAGTTGATCGATCTCTATGTTCATCTCAGTAGCCGTTTCTTTTAAGGCGAACTGAATATTGCCTTCAAATTCTTTATTGACGACAAGGCCTATCTTGCGTTTTATCCAACGATTAAGAGCTGACATTAGCGCTGTTCCTTAATCGTATAGCCGTTCATCCACTGTTCCATTTTTACCGCGATCTGACTTAACTGATAACTTTGTTTACTACCAATAGCACCTCGCGTTTTTTTAGGCATTGAATCAATAAGTGCACTTTCTGAATCCTGAGTTAAAACCGATCCGCCATTGGCTATAATATCCTTGGCACCCGTCGCTCCGTCAGCGCCCATGCCTGTTAACACAATACCCAACACCTTGTCACCAAACCGATTGGCTAAGTTTGTAAATAGATGATCAATATTAGGGAAATAAAATTGCCCGGGTTTTGGTGGAGTGATCTCAAACTGGCCGTTACTAGTAATACCAAGATTGCGACCAGCCGGGGCAATATAGAGGTTACCCGTTTTAATTTCTCGACAGTTTTCTGCCAAAAGCGTATTTAATCCCGTCTCGGTTTGTAACCAACTGGCAAAATCTCCGGAAAATCCAGGTTCTATATGTTGGCAAATAATAATTGGACAGGAAGGCTGAGTGCTTAGCTGATTCAGTAA
>JANQMK010000343.1 GCA_028280085.1 Pseudomonadales bacterium | reverse complement strand
TGTTCAATATATCGATGCTCTATTTTCTAGTTAGATTCAAGTCTTTTCAATCTAACAGTGCCTACTGCCGCATTACTTAAGTGGGTTGGTATGATACTGTGAAGTGGTGAAAATAGCGATTGTTTATACGCTCGACCATATTGATTGCGTGGTGCTAAGTGGTCGAAATATACAAAGTGTTCGGCGATCGTTATTTCCGATCGATTCGTTCGAAATTATTTGTTAGGCCGAACAACAATTTAACGGTAAATTAGGTAATAGAAATCGCAATTCAATGAACCTGCAGTTTGAACGTTGCCAATTGCGATCGTTCATATATACCGTCGTAATCTAATCGAGGAAACTAAGATGGAAGCAACTGTGCCACAAGTAACGTTTAAAACACGTGTTCGAGATGAAAGTGTAGGGGGAGATAACCCATTTAGATGGGAAGACGTGACTTCCGATAAGATTTTTAAAGGTAAGAACATTGTACTGTTTGCGTTACCTGGAGCGTTTACGCCAACTTGTTCTAGCACGCATTTGCCTGGCTACGAAGGCAAGTATCAGGAACTCATCGATAAAGGAATTGATGAAGTTTATTGTCTTAGTGTTAATGATGCATTTACTATGTATCAATGGGGTAAACATCTCAATATCGAGAAAGTGAAACTACTGCCGGATGGGAACGGGGATTTTACTCGTCTAATGGGTATGCTAGTTAATAAAACAAATTTGGGTTTTGGTGATCGCTCTTGGCGATATTCTATGCTAGTAAAAGACGGACAGATTCAACAAATTTTTTGTGAACCCGGTCTTGAGGATAACTGTGCCAGTGATCCTTTTGAAGTAAGTGACGTTGATACTATGCTTGATTATTTGGCGAACCAATAGGTTTTGCCCGCAACTTGCAGAGTTTTTACTTTTATAACGTTGCAAACGGACTGATAACTCGTTTTCAGTCCGTTTTAACACTGCGTAATATGGTTGTAAGCTACGTGCCTATTTGCAATAGGCCGTTTGCTGCTGGAGACTGCGAGACTAATCCTGCGAAACTAGTATTGGCTACTGAACTAATATTGCTGTCGGGCCTATTGAATAGGGTAGTCTGTATTACGTGGTTGTTTTGGCCAATAGTCGCTAGCAGGCTGCAGCGGCGAGGTTACTACTTCAAGCGCCTTTCATTAGCTTGTCGGTAACTATGTTAGGTTTACGCCTAATCTTTTAGGCAGTAAATAATAGATTTTCTGCATAATCACTATCGAATGGATAGTCTTCTTCTAAGTATGCGACGCCGTGTTGATAGAGCGCTGGTACTGCGCGGCAGCGTTTAAGGAAATTTTCAAAGGCGTCTTGTTGCTGGCTGGCTTTTTTACGCTTATAAACCTTATTTATAGTGGAAGGACTGCTTGTAAAGGAATAAGGCTTTGATTCGCATGGGTTACCTGACATCATCTGCTCCTTCTCTACTTAGTATATTTTGCTAATTTATTGGCTGCGTAGATAATCCGTGTTTAATAACCTCTGTCTATCAGCTGTTTCGCGTATTACAGCAGCCAATATTTCTATTGTGCTTAAGTCCATTTGGACTTGAACGTAAGCTACATGAGGTATATTGCAGTTAAATGAAAGGCTAATGATGAGATAAATACTATAAAGGCTACGGTTTTAATTCTATCAAATGTCATTTTAGTTTAATAAGTGGTTGTTATTGTCCCAGTGTAGAGGTAGATACTCTAGCGTTGAGGACTCTAGTTACCATCGTCTGCGCTGGGGTTGAACCTCTTCTGGCAGCTATAGGTTGGCTTTATTTAAGGAGACTTAACTATGCGATTTGATAGCCGTGACTCTCAGATTATTGAACAGCCCATCGTATCAAATAGTGAATTGTTGAAAGACTACCGCAGAAAAAAGAAGACGTATTCGCAGCGTGATGCGAGGCGGTTTGTAGAGTGGCGACTCGATAATAAACGACTTAGACAGCATATCGAAGAAGTATGGAACGAATTAGAAATATAGTTTTGGCATTACAGCCGTTAAAAAACGGCAGATTATTTTAATTTTTCCTATTATCTGGAACTTGCCAGTAGTGTGTTAGTCGCTAGGTTTTGCTTCCAGCTGGTTAGCGTATGATGTTGTTTGATATTCAATTATTTGATATGTGACGGCGGCTGTTTCGTTGTCAATAAAAGCGTTGCCAATATCTAATCTATATAGCAGAATAGCAGACCTTTCACATAGCAGTTGCGCTCGGTTGTTTTTTACTAGCTTAATTACCCATTTTCCGTTTGTGATTATTTTCCTCCTGTCTCAATACGTCTGTGTAATCAGGTAAAGGCGATGTTGGCTTTTGGTACTTTAATTTAGTTGCAGCTCGACACTTGAATGGGGCCGATTAAAATGAGGCTAGCAACGGCGTCTACTGCCGATGAAGTGCCTTTCACGGTTAGCCTTGAAAGATACGCGAGACTTTGAAGAAAAGCAGATAAAAATAAAATATAAATAGCAGACCTTCGGAGCACTACCTATTGACTAGCCGCTTTGAGCAAATCATTATAACAAACTATAGCTATAGGCTAATTCGTCGCGCGTTTGAAGCCCAAAATAGTGCATTCAAGATGTTGAGTGACTTTGGCTTAATTCGCGGTGATGGTGATATTTAAGGTGGTATTAGATAGGCTCCAATTTGATGCTCAGTAGCCTTAAGCAAATGGCGTAGATGATAAAGATTTTTCTGTATAAAAAACATACTTGTTCTGCGCCCTTTGGTTCATTTTCGGTACTGTAAGCTTTGGCGATCTTAAGTTCAAACATAACGAAAGCTATCAGTTGGCGCCTGTTTAAGGTATCGTACGAGGCAGAATAAGTACCATAAGGAGTTACATAGTTTAACGTTATCGTTAACTATGTATTCTAGTTTGTTGAAAAGTAAGCTAATTAGTTGCCATTAATATAACGAAAATGGAGCAATAGGCGGTTTTATTGGCGTTTTTTTAACCCGGTAATTAATTAAATTTTAACCAAAAAAACGAAACTGTATGTTTTAAGGACAAAAAATTTCGTTATCCTGTATGGTAATTTAACGTCAGCGTTTAACCGTGCTGTCGGCATTCGTGGTGTTACGCTTTAATGGCAATAATAAGAGGGGTGCAATGAATAAACATAATGCTGAGTTACGACTATCTGGGGTTGATAGTATGGACGGTATTTCTGATGTTGAAACTAATAAACCTTTTATGCGGCCAATACCGTCACGAACGGCCCCAGCAAAGGCTGCCACTAGTAGCGCTGGTGAGAAAATGACAAATGAGACTGTAGTGAATAGTATGGATAATACTGTTAGTTTTTCTGCGCTGTCAAAGCAGCTGCTACGAGGTTTACCTCACTTCCATAAGTCGCTTAAAGGTTTGCTATTGTTAGCGACAGTAACTAACCCTGATAAGAAATGTTCTGTTGGCCTGCGTTTGGAAAAGCTGGCAGCAAAGTATCCAACCAAAACAGCGATTCTCTTTGAAGAAAAATCTTATACCTATAGCGAATTTAATCGTATTGTTAATCGGTATGCACACTATCTACAAAGTCTTGGTGTGGTTAATGGTGATTCCGTTGCCATCATGGTGGAAAATAGGCCAGAAACCCTCTTTACAGCGTTTGCAGCTATAAAGCTCGGTGCAGTAGCTGCAATGATTAATACCACTCAACGGGACTCTGTGCTGCTGCATAGTTTGAATGTTGTTAAACCGAAAGTATTAATGATCGGAGAAGAGTGTTTGGAGCAGGTTGAGAATGTACTCGACCAATTGCCTTCAGAAATGACACAGCAAATGGTTTATGTCGCCGATGCTGGTGATCGTGTTTGTCCCACATCATTTATTGATCTTGAAGTTGAAAGTAAAACCTGCTCAACAGAAAACCTTGCTTGTACTCAAGAAATATTGCTTTCCCAACCGTGCTTTTACATTTTTACCTCAGGTACAACGGGCATGCCGAAAGCCTCGATTATGAGCCATATGCGCTGGTATAAGGCAATGTATGGGATAGGCATGGCATCAATGAAATTACGTCAAGACGATATTTTTTATGTTTCCCTGCCGTTTTATCATAATAATGCTTTAACAGTGTCGCTAAGCTCAGTATTCAGTGCTGGTGCGACTATTGCGATAGGCCGAAAGTTTAGCGTAACTCGCTTTTGGGATGATATACGCCATTACAAAGCCACATGTTTTAGTTATATTGGCGAGCTACTGCGGTATTTAATGAATACTGAACCTAAATCGAACGACCAAGATCATAACATCAGGATAATTATCGGGAATGGTTTACGGCCTGATATATGGACGAAGTTTAAGTCTCGCTTTGGCATCGATCATATCGATGAATTTTATGGTGCTAGCGAGTGTAGTGTTATCTTTACTAATATTTGGAACTTGGACAATACGGCGGGCTTTTTACCATTGCCTTTTGATGTTGTGCAATATGATATTGAAAAGGACGAACCCGTACGAGACGCTAATGGCTTTTTAAAGCCGGTTGCGAAAGGCGAAGTGGGTCTGCTGATTGTTAAAGTAACTGATAAGGCGCCGTTTGACGGTTACACCGATAAGAGCGCGAACCAAAAGAAAGTATTACGTGATGTTTTTGAAAAAGGTGACCTCTATTACAATAGTGGTGATCTAGTACTAAAGCAGGGCTTTAAACATATTGCCTTTGTTGATCGCCTAGGAGATACATTCCGCTGGAAAGGTGAGAATGTGGCGACTACCGAAGTTGAAGCTATGATTAATCAACACCCTGAAATAAAGCAATCTGTGGTTTATGGGGTCTCTATTCCTAACACAGATGGCGCTGCTGGTATGGCTGCTTTAACTTTGCATGATGAAGTGGGTAAACTTGATTTGCCGTCATTTACTAAGTTATTGCAAGAGAAGTTAGCCAGTTATTCGGTACCCATTTTCTTGCGTATTCAGACTGAGCATGACATTACAGGTACCTTCAAATACTGTAAAGGCAAACTGAAAAAAGAAGCTTTTTCTTTGGATATGGTATCTGAGCCTCTGTATTTCCTCCCGCCTAAGTCTGATTGCTATAAGCTGCTTGATGATAGCGAATTAAGCAAGATAACTAGTGGTGAATACTCGTTTTAATTACAGAGGGTAGCTGTATGGCTACCCTCGTATGTGATTGTATAGCCAAACTTTCTCAGCTGTTTTAGGCCTTTTTTCGGCGCGCCTACATGATTTGCTGTAAGCAATTATACGCGTTGTTATTATACGCGTTGTTGTGGCGGAATATGTTATCAGTATTTCTGATCATGGTAGAGCAAAATGGTTTGAGTTGGATTAACCCACGTTGACCCTATTGGCACTAGAGCCAAACCCTGTCACGTTGACGATAAAAAATCTGTTTGCCAGTCATGTTGCATAAAATGAAAAGTGGGCTGGGTTATGTTTTTCCAACTGGCGTTAAAAATCTTGGTATCATTTTTATAGATAAAACAGTAATTAACGCGCTCGTTTTCTGGAATTTCTGTTGCGTTAACTGCGTTGGTCATGAAAACTTTATAGCTACCTGCATTGCTTTTTTTGGCTTTGCCGGGCAGAGATTCAATTGTTGTTGGTTGTCCTGTTGAATCAATTAACTTTTTGCTGTGCTTAAGGATATCTATTGCTAATGCCTTATCTTCCATGGTTGTAAATTATCCAATCGAAGTAATGTAATACTCAGTAACAAGTTTAGATAATTTAACTAAAAATAACTAACGTAAAGTGACTTTGCAAGCGTAATTGGCGTATTCTACCGCTATTTTTGTTGTTCTGAGATAGTTATCATTGAAAACCAGAATACTTTTCGGACTTGAGTTGTTGGTTTATATTCGCCCATTTTTTACTTATGGCTAGTGGTACTTTATCTAATATTGGTTGAATTTTGTTATTAGCCGTATCTATGGCGGTAAACGCTACTACCAGCAACATTTTGTTGGACAGTGTTGATAACGCTGTAAACATTAACTGATCGAATGATTAAAGGCTAAATCCGGTGGGTTGTCACTTGCTGTTTTAAAGTGGTACCGAAGGTAATAGAGGAATTTTATGTCAAGCAGTTTAGAGCGTGTGTTTTCTAGGGCGGCCTCAGCTGCCCGTTTGGTAGCGGGTAAAGAGAGTATTAGCGCCGCGATTCAACCCGAAAAAACTCTGTGTTTATACGAATTCGAAGCTTGTCCTTATTGCCTCAAGGTTCGCGAAGCGTTTTCTGCTTTAGAGATTGAATACATTTCTTTTCCTTGCCCTAGGTCTGGTCGACGGTATAGACCTTGGGTGCGTGAGCATGGTGGCAAAGAACAGTTTCCTTACCTCGTTGATCCTAATACGAAACAAGAGATCTATGAGTCTACCTATATTATCAATTATTTGTTTAAGACTTATAGTGGCTCGGCAAAACCTTCAAACAGACAAAGCGGTTCTTTTGCAACAATGTGCGCCTATGTCACATCAGCTATGTATCCACGTGGCTTGCAGCGATCAGGTGGTGAAAGTAAATTACCTAACAAAATGCTGCAACTTATCGGGGCTGACAGCTCACCGGAAACACGCATTATTCGATCTCGGCTTTGCAGCGCAGAAATTCCTTATTGGGTTCGTTATCCTACCGGCGATTTCAAGGAATCAGCTATTCCGCGGTTGATTGATGAAAATCGCAATGCTGATCTCGATGGCTGTGACAGCATTGTTGATTATCTTGAGCAACATTATGGGGTTTAACTTCAATGTGGGACTTAATCTCAACGTCTAAAAAAAGTTAGTAGGGCAGGGTAGGTTAATAAGGCAAGATTAGGTTAATGGGCAGTGGTTTGGTGCTAGGGTTTTGCAAGCTTAATAGCACCTTGCTGTGTTCGTTGATGGCGATAACGAGACTATTTTTTTCTCGAGTTGTAAAAATGTTGGTAATCGTTGGCCAATCTTATGAACAGATGGCACCACAGACAGTAAATCTGCCATATTGCTTCTGGGTGATACCAATGTAAACCAACAGCGGCCTGACAATCCCTTAGCAATATTGTCTGGAAATCCCGGTAGTGCCTAAATCAATTTCTTATTCATCTTGCTTTGCGATAAAGGTAGCACTCCTTAACATGATCATTGACTAATCCTGCTGCTTGCATGAAAGCGTAGCATATGGTGGTGCCTACAAATTTTAGCCCTTTCTTTTTCAAATCTTTTGCCATGGCATCACTAATAGGAGTACGTGTAGGCACTTGTTTTAGGCTTTGCCAACTGTTCATGATAGGTTTACCGTCTACAAATGACCAAATGTATTTGTCAAAAGAACCGTATTGGTCTTGGATATCTAAAAAGCACTTAGCATTTTCGCGTATAGCGAACAATTTCAGTCTGTTTCGTATCAGGCCAGTGTCATTAAGCAGCTTTTCTATCGTTTGATCTTTCATGCGGGCAACCTTAGCCGGCTCAAAGTTTTTAAAGGCGCGACGATAGTTTTCACGTTTTTTGAGGACGGTAATCCAACTAAGTCCGGCTTGTTGGCCTTCTAGGCAGATGAATTCAAACAGTAAACGCTCGTCATGTATCGGAACACCCCATTCATTATCATGGTAATCAATATACAATGGGTCGCTAGACGCCCAGCTACAGCGTGTTTTTACATGTGTGGCCATAGGTAGTATTCTCAGAGTGTCGGTGAATAAATATTTATGCCATGTCACAGATATGATGACAAGTGCTATTTGACGATGTTGGGTTTGTCTGAGTTTACATCAAAGGTATGGTGGGTTATGAGAGTGTCTTGAGATCTTGAATTATTTGATGAATAACAGATTGCCAATCGCCTGCGGAGGTTTGACGATATAGCTTTGCCGTTGGGTACCAGGGGCTGTCTGCCCGCACTTGTTGCCAGCGCCAGTCCGCACTTGATGCAAGCATAATCCAGACTGGTAGCCCTAACGCTCCGGCTAAATGGGCAGGCGCCGTGCAAACTGATAACAATAAATCCATGTGTTGCAATATAGCCGCGCTGTCGCAAAAATCGTGTATATCAACTGTTAAGTCAATTAGCTCAGTATGCGTGTTTGCTTTGGACGCATTATCTTTTTGCAAGCTAAAAAATTGGATGTGTTCTAACTGCCAGAGAGCATCCAATTGGTCAAAAGGTATTGAACGTTTATAATCACAACTGTTTTCTTTGTTACCGGACCATACAATGCCGACGTTGAGTTTTTTGTTGGATTTAATCTTTGGTTGCCATTTCGTTACGGCACGTTGGGGTATCGTCAGATAAGGTATCTCATTAGGTAAGGTGGCCAATGATAGTTTTAGCATGGCAGGTAAGTTTAGTAAGGGACAGTAATAGTCATGGGGTAGCAAGTCGTCGTAACTACTATAAGCTTCATCAACGCCTGCCGCGGATTGGATCAGGTCTTTGATTTCACTGGGGCAGACAACGATGATTTTTTCAGTTTGTAGAGCGATGGGTTTTACAAACCGAATAAACTGCAATGTATCGCCGAAACCCTGCTCTGAAAGAATTAGCAGTGTTTTTCCTGTTAGCGGTTGACCTTGCCAAAGGTTGGGGATTTGAGCCTGATTGGACATCATGTCAATGTACGTTCGCATTTGAGGCGTTGTCTCTCTCGCTAGGTAAGCAGTAAAACCAGCTTGATACTCACCTTGCATCAGCATGCAACAGGCTAAACCAAAAGCGGCAGCCTGAAAATCTGTTTTGATTAGCAGAGCTTGCTTGAAGTGTTGACTAGCCTCTTCAATATCTCCCAGCTCATATAACGTGCTGCCAAGGTTAAAACAGGCAATAGCTGAGGTCGGTGCAAGAGATAGTGCACATTGGAAAGCGGCGAGTGCGTTATGGAGCTGTGCGGATTTGCCAAGCTGAGCGAGTTCTTTTTCGTATTGCCCGTGGTAAGCTTCGCCTAGTTGTAAATAGGTAAGGGCATCCGTCTGTTTATGTTTCGCGGCAATAATGAATTGTTCTATCGCGGCGGCATAGTGTTTTAATTTTAAATATAACGTGCCCAGTAATGCATAGCTATCGGTATTGTTTGGATCTTGTGTCTGCGCCGTTTGACAAAGATGGAGAGCGCTAGTGAGATCGCCTTGAGATGCTAGGGAGGAGGCCTGCGCAACCAACATTTGAGTTTTATCGGTCATATGTGTTACCCAGCATGTTTATTGTAAGCTAGGGCACCTCCTCATTATTCAGAGGTGCTCTAGCTAAAAACTGTTCATTTTTTAAAGGCGATATTGTTTAATTCTAGCATTAAATCGTTTTGACGCCGTTAAAAGAGGTTATTTAAAGTTCTACGCCGCGTGCTTATTAATCCATTGTCATCGGTGCCCCTAGCTATTTGGCTATAGAGTTGAAATAATAGTGTTGATTGATAAAAATGAGCTGAACTTTACTATCAAAGTAAATAAAACCAAAGTAAATAAAACGAAAGTAAACAAGATTAACGTTAATAAGATAAAAATTAGCAAGGCTGGTGAGGCTTAGACTGATAAAAGTGTGATGGATGTGTTATGAAAGAGCAACATATAAAGATAAAACAAGTGTTTGAACAGGTCGTGATGTCACGCCGCTCCGTTAGAGGGTTTAAGTCAGAGCCACTATCTGATAAGCAACTTAAATCTATTTTTACATTAGCACAGCATAGTCCATCGAATTGCAATACTCAGCCGTGGCACGTACACCTTGTCTCTGGAAAGGTCTGTGATAAGTTGCGGCAACGGATTGGTGAAGCTATGGCTACCGGCCACATGTCGCTGGATTTTCCCTATTCAGGCAAGTACGAAGGGATCTACAAAGAGCGCCAGTATGACGCGGCATTACAACTTTACTCGGCGATGGGGATTGAGCGAGACGACAAAATAAAACGTGGTGAAGCCTTTGCTCGAAATTTCACTTTTTTTGGGGCTCCACATGTTGCCTTTATATTTATACCCGCTTGTTTTGGTATACGTGAAGCTGCGGATATTGGCATGTATGCGCAATCGTTGATGTTATCCATTACGGCTCACGGCGCGGCAAGTTGCCCACAAACATCGTTGAGTTTTCAATGCGATCTGGTTAGAAAGGAACTTGGCATCGACGATGATATGAAACTACTCTTTGCTATTTCTTTTGGCTTTGAAGACGAATCGGTGGCGGCTAACACAGCCCGCGTT
>JANQMK010000273.1 GCA_028280085.1 Pseudomonadales bacterium | reverse complement strand
TGCAGCACCGCCAAGTACCACATTTTGACCGTCGACAACGCTGGACCAAAAGCTTTGGGCGTCTTCTTTAAAGAACCCCGTCGCATCATCAATTGCACCGGTGCTTGATGGCTCACCACTACCATTTTGGCCAACGATCTCGCCTGAAGAGCCGCCTGTCGAAGCAATGGCATAACGCTTTAAGTTACCGCTCCAGTAGGGGGCCTTTGATGGCTTAAACACTGAGAAATAGACTTCATCTCGGTGATTAAGGCGACCAAATTGGTTAACGGCAGTACCCGCTGAGACAAAGGTGGTATCAGTATTAATAATTTCAGTGAAAACCTCAATAAATGTGCTGGTCAGTGTAGATTCGCTATCGGCTTCATAGTAATTGCCTTGGCCGTGGGCTGCAAGTTCACTAAGATAACTTGTTGCTCCTGGTGAAGACAGATCAAATGCAATCGTATAAGTGATCACATTATTGGGGCCTGACACGCCTGAAGCCATGTCATTATTTGCCATCCAGGCAACCAATTCTTCAGAACATTTTTCATCAGAATCTCCGTTGGCACATGAGGATACACCCGTTAAATTTTTAATTAACTGTTGTGAGTGGTTGTTGTTAGCAGAACCATCTGTCAATAAAACAATATAGTTTGCTTGGCAAGACTCTTGTATAGGACTGATATAGACTGGTGAGCCAGTAATGGCCTCGTTGACGCAATCACTGTCGTCCAAATTCGAATTGGAGCAACCAGATGGATAGTAGTGAGAGCCACCGGTATATGAATCATCATGACTGACACGCTTATAGCGTCGATCCGTATCGCCACCTGATGGGCGGTCGTCGCCCCAATAGACTGACTCACCTCGATAGTATAGCGCTGCCTCGTACAATGAATCGACGATGGGTGTCCAGGTATTTGCGTCAAGGCTATCCACCAATGACACCACATGGTCACGCACGGTGTAGCCTACTGATGTGTCTATACCACCGTTATCAACTTTTATAGTCAGCTTAGCCGCAGCGCCGGGGCTGCTATCCCATGAATAAGCTTCTCGATCACTGCCAGATGTTTCTTGTAAAATAGCTATAGCATTGTTGGGTTGCCAGCCAGAGCGATCGACAACTTCTTGAATGATCGCCGAAAGATCTGGTGTTCGATAGGTATTGTTAGTTACCCAATCAGTTAAGGCTGGCGTGCTTGAAGTACTCCAGTTGACCGAAGCTGATGTTTTTGAACGGTTTGAGAGGTCATTGCTATTTTCCGGGAAGGTAGCAGCATCATCAGCATCTTCTCCCCAAAACGATAGTATTGTTGAACTACCCGTGTCATTACTTTTTGAGGTATAGGTAATGTAAGCATCTAAAATGGTGGCACCTTGTTTTATCGGTATTCGATTAAAACGCAATGCCGTCATGTCGCCAGATTCCATGTTGAGCGTACTGCCGTTATTGTCCACCGAGCCCGAGCTAGATTCCTCCGCATCATCAGCACGCGCATCAACTTGATCGACAAACTTATGTCGAATACAAGAGCTAGGCGTAACACTACTTGCATCGTATTCTACCAGTAGTTTAGGTTCTCCATCGACGCTGGCGTCCCAACTGACAGCCTGACGACGAAAGCCAGAGCCACTGATATCTTGGAAAAAGAAAGCCATACTATTGTTGCCGCACCAATCGCTGCGATTGACAACCTGCTGTACTAAAGCGCTTAAGTCATCGGTTTGTATCTCATCTCCTTCCGTCCAATCGCCTGCGTCCCAGTTAACGACTGCGCTGAATAGGTTGCGACTCGATATATCGAGAGAGGTACTGCTAAAAGCTGGGGCATCAGCGCTATCAGCCACTTTTATTGCAAGTGTTAAGTTTTCGCCCGGCTTGCTGGTTTGTGATGGTGTGAACTTAATGCTGGCGCTGGTAATGGTTGCGCCCTGCGGGATGCCGACGTCTTGAAAGCGGAGACCCACATGTTGTTCAATAGGTGTTGCAGTGGGTAAGGTATAGTTAACAGTGAGTTTCGGTGCCCGACTTGAACTGCCATTGTAGGAGAAGGCATCGCGGTCATCAGAGCCACTACTGTTGTAATAGATGAGAAATGCCATGGCATTACCAGATACCCAGCCGCCTCGATCGACAATCTCTTGCACAACTGCGCTTATATCTGCGGAGTTATAATCGATGTTGTAGCTCCAATTGTTGGGCTCCCAATCTACATAGTTAGTGGTGGTGGGGCGAGAGGTGATGTTATAGTAATTGCTGCCAAATGAGCTGGGGTTATCGTTGGCCTGTCCATAAATACGATACTCGACACTGCCTGAATCATTGTCGTTTGACCTAAAAGTAATATAAGCCGAGTTGATCGTTGAACCGGGCGGAATGGTGACATTGGTAAATCTGAGTCCGTTAGTCTGGTCATAGTCCAAATCAAAGGTAGAACCGGTGCGACTGATGTAACCACTGGTATACTCTTCAGCGTCGTCGTAGCTACTATTGATTTGCTTAGTAAAGGTAACAATATCGCTATCTGAGCCGGGTCGCGTGCCCAGTACCAATTCAGTTCTATCAATATCTACACTGCCATCGCCTCCACCGCTAGCGAGGTTTTCTGCCGCGTCGTCAGTACTAGCGAACATATCAGGGGCGAACGTAGGCGAAAAAGTTGTCGACAGGGTTTGGTCAATATCGCTAACCGGATAAAGTATCGAGCCACCCGGGCTGTTGAAACGCATCAAGCCCACATTAATACCGCTGGCAGTTGACATGAGGTCTCGAAAGGAATCTTTCATGGTTTGCAAGCGAGACTTACCAGTAGAAGAAATAGTGGCATCCATAGAGCCTGAATTATCTAAGATAAACAGCACATTGGGTTTCACTGAACTGGAGGTAACGCCACCAAAGAAGATATCGGTATCGTCCGCTAAAGTCGGTGATATGGATAAGATGAAACCGAACAATAATAAATAAGTTGTCGGTGTGTTGTTAAATTTTTTCATAGCAGACACCTCAATGGAGACTAGGTACTATACGGTAGAATCCCTGCGTGTTAGTTGATTCGATATCTATGTTGTTTCTCATAGTACCTCTGCCGATGGCCTTGAAATGGATAGCCGCAAAACCACCGCCAAGTGAGTAGTTGGAGGGCACGGCATTTTCAGCGACATAGGCGACTTCTACCTTAGCTGATGTGAGTGAACTTGTGGGAAGCGATGCGTATTTGGATTCTGCTTCCGCTGGGTCTACTCCAGCCAGGACAGCATTATTAAGCAAAGAAAAATCATTGAGCGAAGAGGCGATAGCTGTTTCCGCCGATTGGAACGTCAATTTTTTGTTTTGTGCCACCGTAGTGACTTTGGCGGTGACGCTAGAAGAGTCCAATGATGAAACCACGACAATACTAAAGCCCGATAAAATTAATAGTGAAAACAACATGGCTCCACCATATTGTTTTATCTTTATTGTTTGTGTTGTAACGGACATTGCTTACTCCTCAAGCGAATGGGGTTTTCTGTTATGAAGCTGAATGGTGGTGGTAAAAACCCGGCGTAATTGTTTATCCGCCGTTGCAATGGTGACATCTTCTCCTAGAACCTCGAAAATGGTGGGACCTTTCTTCGTCAAAATTTCCGCGTTACTTCTCACAAGAAAGCTTACCTGAATGCGATCAACCTGCTCCATGTTAAGACTGTTATCATCTGCTGAGACAAAACGGACAAGATCATCTGATAAATTAGTCTCTGTTTCGTTAGTGTCACGCTGGCCATAGAGTATTTGCATGTTCTCTACGCCTTCGACCAGTTCAGTTTTATTGCCATTAACATCCCTTCTATAAAGCGAGGGAATGCCAGCACTGTTATCCGCGACATAAAACGTATTGGAGTTAAAACGATGTATTTGAGCATCAGCACCAAAGGGTTCATTGAATGCGCTGCTAGTGTTTTCGTCGTCACCCACGCCCTGGGTATGGGCCAGTGTAATGGGTTCAGCAGTCGAAACGTCAGTGGCTCTAAACAGAGTGGCATCAGAGCACGAACTAATTAATAGCAGTTCACCTTCTCTGATATTGTTGGGGTTTTCTCCAACTTGAATAGCTGAATTGGCGGTGGCCATATCCGCGGTGACGTCAGTTGCGACTGTTGATGCAAACATTACATGAATAACATCGCTATTAGCTTTTGCCTCGTTGTGTAAGTCTTCAAATTCTGTACCTGCAGCCCAGGTACCAACTGTTGTTGGGGTTACCTCAAATCCCTGCAGTCCATCCTCAAACAGATCATCTAACGGAGCGTTGTTAGCTTGTAATGTATTATCGGTAGTGTTAATAAAATTCATGTAAGGATCGGAGCAGCCTTGATAATTGGCCATGCGAATATCGTTTTCAAGGAGTATTAGAGCTCCACGGGCATTTTCTTGTAGGTAGCTTAACCCTTTATTAAGATGGTCAGTGCTGGCACTGGTTGCATAAACATGTACTACTCCGGCTGTAATAATGGAGGTGATCGCTAACGAAACCATAATCTCTACTAAGGTAAAACCGCGTTGCGCTAAATAATGAAATGTCGAAACTTGCCTGTTCATGTTAAATACCGACTTGCATGCTAAATTTGTTGTATTTGGCGGAATCGGATTCCGACAGCCCCTTGTAATTTCTGGTCCAGCTAATATTGATGTTAAAGACAGCTTGATCGGTAAAGTTAGTATCGCGGGTAACCGTGGCTTCCCCGCCGGGGATAAAATCCGTTGCGCTAGTAGTCCAGTCATATAGATCAATTGCTGCGACTTGCTGTACGGTGCACCCGCCGCTTGACGAACGACAGCTGTGATTTTCGTATGTGGTGGTAGTTGAGACAGAGTCATAATAACCGGCGTCAACACCCGCAGGGTTTAATCTCATACGCCCTACGATTTCATTAGCCAGATAAGCTGCTTGCAAACGGTAATAGCTGGAATGGTTGGTGGAAACACTTTCTAATTGTGACCTCACTTGGCCGAATATACCGATAGACAATAAGGTTAGCGCAATCATTGTTTCGATTAATGACACGCCTTGCACCTTGTGCATTTTGCAGTTAGCTCTCTGTTGCATGTACTACCTCATAGCACTAACGAATGGTGGAACTTGGGCTTATGGAAATTCATACATTTAATTGTTTAATATGTATCGAACAAAATCTACCCAATAATGATAAGTGATCTATTTTTACAGATTATCGGTCGTTTAATATACGCAATGTGAGAGAAATCACTGCCAACAGTCGCAGCTGGCTCAGCGCAAGGGGCTGCCGGTAGGGATAAGCGGTATCTATTATGGAATGAAAGGCATAAGGCTGATATGGCACTCTTTTGGTGCAATACACTAGGTAGGGCCCAATTAGGAGGATGAGGAGCCGT
>JANQMK010000230.1 GCA_028280085.1 Pseudomonadales bacterium | reverse complement strand
TAAGCTTGTCTAAACCTGCTTGGAGTCTGTCTTGTGCCTCATAGGATGAAAATAGGCCTTTATAGGCAACGATTTCTTCACTATCTAGTGTAATAGCTTGTTGGTAGTTCGTTTGCGCTTTGTCCCAGTCCTTTGTGCCCATATAAACTGCAGCAAGGCCTAAATGTGCAGTAATATCTTCACTGTCGATCTGTTTTGCAGCATTAAAATGAGATAGTGCCTCATCATGCTCTTTCAGTGCTAATGCTTGTTTGCCAATGATATTTCTAACTTTAATATTGTCAGGAAATTTTTTAACTAATGTATTTTTTTTTGTCTTATACTCATCGTGCCTTTGTTGTTGAAAGAGAAAGCGTAGCAACGCCAAGGAAATATCTGGATTGTCTGGTACTAACTTAATGCCCTCTGTCAGTAGCTTTTCTGCGTCTTGTAAACGTTTTTTCTTAAAATAGTGCTTGGCCAGGGCGATACGAGTCGCTGAGCGTTTGGGATCTAAATTAAGAGAAAGGTTTAAAGCATTTTCGCCAGTGTTTTCATTGCCTAGTGCTAAAGACGCGATGCCGAAGAGTGATAACATTTGGGGATTGTTTTCATAACGGTCTAGATTGTTTTCTAACAGGTCTAACACCTTTTGCGGATGGTTTAGTTTAAGTGCTGACACTGCCAGTAATTTCATTGCGTCGTCTGAGGCAGTTTCAGGATCAATACTCTTTGCCAGTAGTTCTTCTGCTTTAACCAGGTTCCCCTGACTGAATTTCACTAATCCAAGTAGTAAACCAGCATGGACGTTGTTTGGTGTTTTTTTAAGGATGGCAGTTAGCAAGTCCTCGGCTTCAGTTAATTGACCGCCTTCATAGGCCGCTTGTGCAGCATTGAATTTATTTTCGATATCGGCACGTTCTGGATTGGATTCGGCGAGAATCTTTTGATAGATAGCGGCTTCTTCACTTCTCCCTAAACGAGTCAAGGTATCCTGCATTAGATTGAGCAAACGCGTCTTATCCCAGGTGGGAATATCAGTTTGCTGCATATGTCCCATTGACTCCGTGTAGGCTTCGGCCGCCCCCTCTAGATCATTTTCTGATAGTGCAATATGACCTTTCCAGGCGAGGGTATCGGGATCAGTAGTTGATATAGCGAGCGCCTGATTGAGATAATTTTTTGCTTGATCAAGTTTTTCATGGCCTAGGTAGTATTGCGTCAACGTATTAAGTACTTTAATCGATTTTGGATCAGTACTGAGGGCTTTATTCAACAAATCTAGCGCTTCTGTCGCTTTACCCAAACCATTAAGTGCTCTGCCGCGAAGCACATATAATTCAATAGCGCTATCTGAGCCGTCTGTTACCTGGGATTGGTTTAATGTATCTAACGCTGATTTATATTTTCGTCGATTGATGTAGGATTCTGCTAATAGCAACAGGTGTTCGTTTTTTAGAGTGCCTGCTGATTGTAGGCGCTCGAGTGTTTCGGAAGCGCCAGCGAAATCACCAACAGCGAGTTGTATTTTTGCCGTCAATGTCAAGCTGGGTGTATGGGCCGGAGATTTTTGCAAAATGTTTCGTATCTCAATGTTGGTGGCTTTAAATTGACCTCGGTCATAATAAGCCTCTGCCCGCGAAAAAATCTCGTCTACATTCGCCCCGGTGTCTTTTTTATCGGATGAGCAACCGCTTAGCACCATGATGCTGATGAGTAGTGTCAGGCCAGTTGTGGTGGAGAAAAATTGTGATGGTTTGATAAATGCACAATATTTCACGAATAAAGTAACCCTATTGAGTAGGATGTTGCTCATAGATATTAATCCCTTTTTTGCGTTGTATATGCTTTTAATACTGCGTCAAGTTAACTCGCTTAAGCCGATCGATCGTATTATATGGTGCGTTGATACAGTTAAATAAATTGCCTGAACTGGTCGCTATTCTACACTAATTGTTGCGCCATCTTTAGCGCACCAACTATATTAGCGCTTACTAATGAGCTGTCCATGATCGGGTTGGTTATATAACAGGCTGAAAAGGTGTGGATGGTTATTTGTTCGGTTTATTAATGCAACATATCTATTGATGATAGGTGCGTTCGAGCTAGGTATAAGCTTGTTTTTGGTTAAAGATAATTCGATGCTGTCTCGAACCTTCGTAAGAGAAAAATAACATACTGGTTGCTGGAAACGGTTTTTAGATCAACCGTCTATTTAGAACCTATCTCAAGTAATTTGAGATAGGTTCTGGCAGGGGGTGTTTTGATGGCGCGGGCATCCGCTGTCAAATGTTTAGTAGACTGTTTTTTCTGCCGCTTCTGATGGTGAACTTAGTAATGTTTGCGTATCTAGAGTGACCACCGTAAAACTGTAGTCACCTGGGTCGAGATTCTCAAAAACGTAACTGGTTGTGGTAGCGCTGGAAATAGTGATGCTATCTTGTTGTACTCCATCTATTGTATATTGAATGATGTAACCCGATATTTCTTCCTGAGATAGGTTCTCATTGTTGGTACGTTCAGTTGGAATATCCCAGCTTAGTGTTGTGCGACGATGCGCTGTCGTCAGTGTTGTGACGGTACTGGCGAGCGCTTGTGCCTCAGCTTCTTTTTCAGTGTTGATTGATGCGCCCAAAGAGACGAGTGCGGCACCGTCTTCTGTCGCCTGGGGCAGCAAGTCATGTTGGCCTGCTTGAATTGAACTGATCAAGGTGTTGAGGTCGGTTTTGAGAGCGGCGAATTCCTCTAACAGAGCGTTCAGTGCAGCTATTCTTTCCGCTTCTTCAATCTCTGCTGCCAGTTGTTCGGTATTGTCGATATAACTTTGCGCTTCAGTAATTTTATCCGTTTCACCAATCGTTTCAGCTAAGTCACTTAAGCTTAACGCAAGGGCGGAGGCTTGAGTTATAAACTCGGTTTGCCCCGCTTCGATATTGGCAATTAGGTTATCTAATTCGCTCATCATATTTGAATAGTCGTTGTTTAGAGCGTAGATTGCTACTTCCTCTTTAACAGTATCCACTTGGGAGGTGATATCGTTTGCTAGGGCGATATAGGTACTGTCGTTAAGATCTTCAGCTAAGGTATTGATGGTTATTACTAACGTTTCTACTTGCGCTATGGTCTCGCTACTACTTTGTTCAGACATGGTTGCAAGTAGTGCGTTAGCATCTGCAATCAATGCGTCTAATGTAGCGCGTTGTTCTACAGCGGCAATTTCAGTGTTGAGATCCTCCAGCGCGGTATTGACCAGATTGGGAATAGTTTGAGAGTCTTCGAGCGCAGCCTCTAACTGTGCCAGCTTATCATCAGTATTGGTAGTAGAAAATGCTTCAATTAGTTGCTCAGTTAATACGAAGGTTTGTTCGATCGCATTGCTAAGTTGGGTTGAAGCTGCCGATACGGATAAATCGCTGAAATGGGCCGTCGCTAATTTATTAGTATGGCGCGAAGAGACCGCTAATCCAATAAGTGCGTCATCACTCATGGTGACATCAATGGCCCCTACAACAGACCAGTCCTCGCCGTTATCTGAGCGAAATGCAATAATAGTGTTGTCAATGCGAGTTAGCTTAAACCACAGGGCGGCTCTAACGTCTTCTACATGCACGGCTTTATAACTAATTTCTCCCTCAGCAGAACGATACTGCAGTGCGATGCCTCGGTCTGGTGTCACCAGCAGCATGGCGTATGGGCTACTTGGTGAAAGCGATTCACGAATCATAATGCCAGCTTTGGACCAAGGGTGAACGTACTCAATGCTATTAACTTTAACGGCAATATCGCCATTTCCCACTAGCGGTGAATGAAAGTAGTGGAAGCCATCTGAGTGCTTCCAAATATTGTTACCGCTACCTTGAACATAGATGGAGTTCTCTTCGACTCTGGTTGAGCCAGCAGTAATGTTTGATTTGCTGATATCTGAAGCTGTCCAATTTGCTAAGTTTGGTGCGCCTGCAGAAGTAGGCGGCAACTGATTAACGAAACTTATGGCATTAGACCATGAGTGATTAGTATTATCTTGGGTCTGTAGAATGCCGCATCCTTGCAAGCAAAATAAAACGATACTGATTGTGAAAATTTTTTTTGAAGCTAATACTACCTGGTGTTGACGTGATTTAACCGAATGCATGCGGGCGACCTCATCAATTACAACTGGCGCTATAGAGAACTTCTGAATAGCATTTTTCTGAATTAGGCTTGCTTATTTATGATAGGAGTTCTGCTAGCAAAATCTAGATGACAAAGTGGCAAAACGAGGAGAGATTTGAATTTGTTGAAGTGGTCTATTTAGATAAAAATAGCGATATAACCAAACTATCTATGGGTGGAAATAAGGGGGATTTTATGTGTGTTGATTCACGAAATGGAGGTAAAAAAATTGCCAAATTCGCGATCTGAATATTTTGGTAATAGTATAGATTTTATGGCTATGGCCTGCATGCAGGCCATATTTCCTGTCGTCAGCTAGTCTTCCGTATTGATTGAATATTTTTTTATTAAGTCATAGAGCGTCGGTCTTGTTACGCCCAGCATTTTTGCCGCATTGGAGATATTGTTGTCGGTCATATTAAGTGCACGTAGGATAGCATTTTTCTCAGCGTTAGATCTTACCTGCCGTAGGTTAATGGGCATATTAGGGCTTTCAGTTGAAAGCATGAGATTTTCAGGGGTTAATAATTTGCCGTCAGCCATGATAACGGCACCCTTTACTTTATTTTCTAGTTCGCGAATATTACCAGGCCAGCGATAGCTTTCAATGGCATCAATAGCTGCGGGCGAAAAACCTTTAATACTACAATTGAGCTCCTCGTTATACTTATGTAATAAGCTGCGTGCGAGTACAATTTTGTCGCCCTCGCGCTCGCGTAACGGTGGTACATGTATAACAACTTCGCTAATGCGGTAATAGAGGTCTTCTCTAAAGGTGCCTTCCTCCACCATTTTAGTGAGGTCCTTATTGGTGGCGCATACCACCCTAACATCAACTGGTAATTCCTCTCGACCGCCAACACGCTCAATGACTCTCTCTTGTAAGAAACGGAGAAGTTTTGCCTGTAACGGCAGTGGCATGTCACCAATTTCATCGAGAAAGAGAGTGCCCTGGTTAGCTGTTTCTACTTTGCCGATAGTGCGTTTAAAGGCGCCGGTAAAAGCTCCCTTTTCATAGCCAAACAGTTCGCTCTCCATTAGGTTCTCTGGTACAGCAGCACAATTAATAGCAACAAATTTATTTTTTGCTCTATTACTGGAATTGTGGGTGGCGCGCGATAATAGTTCTTTTCCGGTGCCGCTTTCGCCAAGTATTAGCACAGTAGCGTTGGTTGGCCCGACTTTCTCAATTGTGCGGCAAACATTAAGCATCTTTTTGCTAGAGGCGATGATGCCGTGCAGTGAGGAGCTACTACCTAGTTGGCTATTCCGGTTCTGTTCCTCTAGTCGATGCATTTGAAATGCGCGCTTTACGATTAAGTCTAGGGTATGGGTATCGACTGGCTTCTGGTAAAAGTCGTAGGCACCCAGTTCCACAGCCCGTAATGCATTTTTAACATCGGCAAAGCCGGTTACCACGATGACCTTGGTATGTGGTGCGAGCTTAAGTGTTTCCGTTAAGGTTGCTAGACCTTCTTCTACGCCCTCATCGTCAGGTGGTAGGCCTAAGTCTTGTAAAACTACCGGCGGCTCAAATTTTCTTACAGCATCAATTGCTGAAGGCCGATCGCCCGCGATAATCACCTCGTAGTCATCGAAATGCCACTTCAGCTGGTTTTGTAGTCCTTTATCATCTTCCACAACGAGTAATGTTTTTTTCGTTTCCATCTGTTTCACGCTAAATTGTCAATTTATCGATTAATTAGGCCGCGATAGGTTGTGCCAAAGGTATATAGACAGTAAAAATGGAGCCTACCTTTGGTGTGCTATCAACTTTAATATCGCCTTTTAGTGAACGCACAATTTCTTGGGCTTGATAAGCACCAATTCCCATGCCTTTACTTGACTTTGTTGAGTCAAAGGGTTTAAACAACCGCTCTCGTATAAACGCTTCGCTCATGCCTTCTCCATTGTCTTCTACTTCAATAACAACCTGACCTCTTTGGGTATACATGTTGACATCGACAAAGCCATCTTCCGTTGTAGCTTGTTGAGCATTCTTTATAAGGTGGGTAAAAACCATAATCATTTGATCTGGGTCTGCAGCTATCTGAGCGCTATCATCTTGGATGGTTAGTGAAGGCACTGGAACAAGGTGTTGGCACTTTGTCAGAGCTTCATTGAGCAGCTGACTGACGTAAACAGGCTGGGCTTCCTTGGCGTCGCCTTCGCTACTATATAGCTTGCTAAGTAATGTTTGCATACGTGCAACAGAGTTATCAATAGTGTCGATAGCGTCCTCGACAAATTCGGGATTGTTTTTGTGTTTGGCTGCATTTTTTACTACTAGAGATTGCTGCGCAATGAGATTTTTTAAATCGTGTACAATAAAGGCTGTTAATTTGTGGTAAGTGTCAAATTGTTTAGCTTCTGATAGTAACTCGGTTTTTTGATGTCGTTCTAAGTAACTCGCCACTTGGCGGCCTGCCGTACGCAATAAATCAAGATCTTCCCAAGTAATCTTGATGTTAACACGTGGTTTTAACAATATTAAAAAACCGATGAGGTTACCCTCGTTGATAAGTGGTAGTACTAACCAAGCGTCCCTGATGCTTTTAACCCAGTTAGGTAAAAGTAAATGGTATCTATCGTCGGTTGGGTAGTTTTCTTGATCGATGATGAAAACCCATTCTTCGTCGTGTAGCTTTTCTAGGAATTGGCCTTGTGGTTGTTCAAATAATTGATGTTGAGTGGGTACCTTTTCGCTTTCAACCGGATTGAAAAAATCGTTACCGTCATTCAGATAAAGAATGCCCCCTGGGCTATCAAAAATATCGGCTATAGCGCGAATCGCTCTTGTGTACAGCTCTTTACTTTCTGCTGTTGGTGTTGAAAGAAGATGAATTAAGCGAAGCCATTCTTCACGATAATCATACTTTAAGTTGAAGAAATGCTTGTTTAGTAGAACTTTTATGAATGCCCTGGTATCTGCTGAAGAAAAAGCGACAACAATAATTAAAAAAGTGGTAAAACCGATAATGACTTGTAATACTCGCCCCCATTCCCCGCCGTAAAGTTTAATATAATAGCCCGCTGCCGCCATAATGAGGAGGACTGACCCGGCGCCTATCAAGCTGGCGGAGTAGAAGACGACTTGACGAGAGGGTAAGATGTACGATTCAGTATCGTTAGTGCGCGACATAGTCATCGCAATCAACGGGGCGATCACGGCATTAATAACACCGCGTGCTTGCCAAAGATCGGAATTAATGCGTGATTCGAGAGTTGCTTGTCCGTATAGATAGATGTCATAAGCAAAAATTGCCGTTAATGCAATGTAAATGAACTTCATGAAGCTGAGATGTTGATGAACCGTATTGCGATATGCCTGTTCTACTGTGACTAGGCCCAATATGGCTAAAATCAACATAACCCAGAAAGAACTAATAGGTAACTTAAACGGCGTGTATCCAGCCAGAATAAATAAAGCAAAAGCGATTCCGCAGGTAATTAGAACAACACGCTTGAACGCCGACAAATTTTGCTCGCCATTGTCTCTTTTCAAAAATTCAAAGATAAGCAAGAACCAGGTAAAATTACGGGCTATTTCAGTTAAACCGATTTCAGGTGATAGATTTATCGCGAGGGTGTATTGCAAAACAATGACGAATGACCACGCAACAGAGGCTAGTGAAGCCAAGATCAAGTAGTTACCAAACTGGCGGCCACGCCAGCGCGTCAACAAAAGAATAATGAGAATTGAAAACATTGCCATACTAGCTTGGTAGCTAGTAAGCCCTATATGAGTCATAGGTCTTCTTCTGTGCCAGTGGTCTTATATGATGTTATTTTGTGTATTGGTTGTAGTGCGTACTACTTGCATCTGCTGCATCTGCCTAGATGACTGTCGTGGTAAAACGATCGTGAGATTGTCAGCGTAACTATAGCGAAAAAAATACCGAGTGTCGAAAATCAATACATAAGAATCGATTTTTTTTACACTATGGTTGTGATGGGTGTTGAGGGCTAGATTGAGGACTAGAAAGTGCGATTTATCGCTAATTGGGCTAGCTGAATTAGCGCCTCTTTTGCGGTCGAAGATGGCAGACCGCTGAGATGGTCAATGGCTTGATCAGATACGTGCTTTGCCTTAGCGTAAGTGTAATCAATGGCGCCAGTTTGCTGAACAATATCGATAATGGCGTGCAGTTGATCAACTTGTTTGTAAATAATCGCGTTTCGAATGAGCGCAGCTTGCTCAGAGCGGCCATTTTTAATGGCATAGATCAGCGGTAAGGTCGGTTTGCCTTCCATCAGGTCGTCGCCAACATTTTTGCCGAGTTGCTGAGAGTCACCTTGGTAATCTAATACATCGTCAATGAGTTGAAATGCTAAGCCTAGCTTTAAGCCGTACTGGCGTAAGCTCTCTTCAATGCTGGAATCAGCGTTTGCCAAAATAGCGCCGGTATGCGTAGCGGCTTCAAATAATGTCGCAGTTTTGTACTTGATAACATCCAAGTACTGTTGTTCTGTGGTGTCCGGGTCACCGGCATTGATTAGCTGTAAAACTTCTCCTTCGGCAATGACATTGGTGGCGTTGGATAGAATGTCCATAATGCGCATATTTGCCAGTTTGACCATCATTTGAAAGGCCCTGGAGTACAAAAAATCTCCTACTAGCACTGAAGGTGCATTGCCATATTTTTCGTTAGCCGTAAATCTCCCACGTCGCATAGCCGATACATCAACCACATCATCATGGAGCAGTGTGGCAGTATGGATAAACTCAATAATTGTAGCTAAATCAACATCTTGATCGCCTGTATAGGCGCATGCTTGAGCGCTTAACAGTACTGCCAGCGGGCGTAGCCGTTTGCCCCCTGCATCGACAATATAATGGCTGATGTCGTTAACAAGGCTAACATCTGAATGAAGCTGTTTGATAATTGTTTGGTTAACGGCAGCAAACTTTTGATCAACGGCGGCATAAATTTCTTGCATGGGCTACAGTTTCGTTAGATTGGGGCGGGATTAAAGTGGTGAATCCTAGGTTGGTGGTTGTTCAGTGTCAAGCACGGGGTGAGAATCAAACCTTACAAATTGCCAAAGCTTGTCTATGATTTACACTTGAGTTGGGCAATCGATTCGCGTAAAATCCCGGCCCTAAAAATTTACATTTACTTATTTTCTTGGCCTGCAGTCCGTATAATTACGGCGAAAGTGCTCAAATTACACGCTAAGTTGTCTTTTAGAGTCGCCAGAATAAGTCTCTATAGAGTGGAGTACGCAATGTACGCAGTAATTGAAAGTGGCGGTAAGCAACATCGGGTCAAAGAAGGGGAGACCCTCAAGCTGGAAAAATTAGAAGTTGCCACGGGAGAGAATATTGACTTTGATAAAGTGCTCATGGTTGCTAATGGCGATGATATCAAAGTGGGTACGCCCTATTTGGAAGGCGGCAAGGTAACAGCCAGTGTTGTAAGTCAGGGCCGTCATAAGAAAGTCAATATAATCAAGTTTAACCGCCGTAAACATTATCGTAGACAGGCGGGCCATAGACAGTGGTACACGGAAGTTAAAATTACTGGTATCAGTGGCTAACATAGCTCGTTATTTACGTTTACTTAATAACGGATAGTTATTTGTTAAGTAATTACGTATTGTATTTGTTGAGCTTATGATCACTATGACTAGTCGTGGTGCAGGTTCAAAGAAAGATATAGAAAAGATTTAGCGCAGTATCGTTTATCGAGGAATTAAGTTATGGCCCATAAAAAAGCTGGTGGTAGTACAAGGAACGGTCGCGATTCTGAGTCTAAACGACTCGGTGTAAAATTATATGGGGGGCAAGCTGTTAAAGCCGGTAACATTATTGTTAGACAGCGTGGTACCAAGTTTCATCCTGGTGTTAACGTTGGCTGTGGTCGAGACCATACCTTGTTTGCTAAATCAGATGGCGTTGTTAAGTTTATTGTCTCAGGCCCTAAAAAGCGTAAATACGTGACGGTGGTAGCAGCAGCATAACAATTAAGGTCTTTACTGTTTGATCGGTGTTCTGCAACTATTTTATGATGCTCGTTAGGCTTAGTTGAGCGAAGCGCGAACCTATACTTTATTTATTGCTAATGGGCTGTGGTGTTTTAGTGGGGCAGCAGCTTTAGTAGAAAGACATGTCAATGTAGTTTATATCTAGCCAAAGCCCTGTTTTGTACGGGGCTTTGTTTTTTCTGATCTATGAATTCTCTGGCTTGTAATGAGAACCTAATTATTACGGTCTTAAGGTAATAGATCGTTTAATAGGTTGATGTTAGAGAGCAGTCGATGGCAGGGGGTAACCTTTTCCTCATCGCGTCATCTGTTTTGTTTTTAGTGGGTTGAACTATTTTTTAGTGTGAATTAAGGCATGAAATTTGTTGATGAAGCTCCTGTAACAGTTAGGGCCGGTCGTGGTGGCAACGGTTGCCTGAGCTTTCGCCGTGAAAAGTTTATACCCAAAGGTGGTCCCGATGGGGGTGACGGTGGGGTAGGGGGTAGTATTTATTTTGCTGCGGATGAATCCCTCAATACCTTGGTCGATTATCGCTTTCAAGCTAAATACCTGGCTGAGAATGGTCAATCAGGTCGTAGCAGCAATTGCACGGGTAAAGCTGGTGCTGATTTAGTTTTAGCAGTACCTGTGGGTACTACCATCATTGATGTTGATACTGATGAGGTGCTGGGTGATCTCGTTACCGCTGGTCAACGCATTATGGTGGCGAAGGGCGGTCGGCATGGCCTTGGTAATACCCGTTTTAAATCCAGCACCAATCGAGCGCCACGGCAGACTACGCCTGGCGAGCCCGGTGAAGAGCGTCAATTGCGTTTAGAAATGAAAGTGTTGGCTGATGTTGGTCTATTAGGTCTGCCCAATGCGGGGAAGTCTACCCTGATTCGCGCGGTATCCGCAGCTAAGCCGAAAGTGGCCAATTACCCTTTTACTACATTGGTGCCTAATTTGGGTGTGGTGACTATTGAGCGCTACCGTAGTTTTGTGATTGCAGATATTCCTGGATTAATCGAAGGCGCTTCGATGGGAGCTGGGCTGGGAATTCGTTTTTTAAAACATTTGACTCGGACTCGTCTGCTCTTGCATGTGGTAGATATGGCGCCTGTCGACGGTAGTCATCCGATTGATTCGGCGAAGACGATTATTGCCGAGCTGAATGGGTTTAGCTCGACGTTAGCTCGACGTGAGCGTTGGCTAGTGCTTAATAAACTCGATCTGATTGCAGAACACGAGCGTGAGGCACGCTGTAGTGAATTAATTTCGGCGTTAAATTGGTCGGGTAAAGTATTCTCTATCTCGGCGATAAATAAAATGGGTACTTTATCCATGTGTCAGAACGTTATGTCATATATTGACAATCAACGTGAGCAGGAAAAAGATGATATCTTCTTGCAAGCGGAATTATCTGCTCAGCAACAGATGCAGAAAGAGGCGAGAGAGCGTATCGCAGCCCTTAATGCATTGAAAAAACAACAGCGGGGTCTTAGTGTTGACGATGAAGATGATGACGATCACGATGTCGATATTCACTATGTGCCTTAAAGTTTTTGTATCTTAAAAAGTTAATTACATAATATTTCTTCAGGTATTTTTTGGAAAACATGCATGACCAACCGGCAACAACTAGATAAGGCCAAGCGCTGGGTAATAAAAATCGGTAGTGCCCTGCTAACGGCAGATGGCCAAGGTTTGGATGCTCGTGCCGTTAGTGATTGGGTAGACCAGATAGCCTTGCTAGCGCGATCTGGTAAAGAAATAGTATTGGTATCTTCCGGTGCTGTTGCTGAAGGCTTGACTCGATTGGGGTGGGAAAAACGGCCTAAAGCTGTACATAATTTACAGGCCGCTGCTGCTGTGGGGCAGATGGGTTTAATCCAAATATATGAGTCGAATTTTCAACGTTATGGTATGCATACGGCGCAAATCCTTTTGGTGCATGATGATTTAGCTCACCGTCAGCGCTATTTAAATGCGCGCAGTACTCTACAAACCTTAATTAGATTAAAAGTAATACCTGTTGTAAATGAAAATGACACAGTCGTGACGGATGAAATCCGTTTTGGTGATAATGACACCTTGGCGGCGTTGGTGGCAAATCTCATTGATGCTGACTGTTTAATGATTTTGACTGATCAAAATGGTTTGTTTGAGCATGATCCTAGAAAAGTGCCGGACGCGCCGCTGATTGCAGAGGCGAAAGTCGATGATCCTCAGCTAGATGCTGTTGCATCGGGAGGGGCTGGTCAGTTGGGTCGAGGCGGTATGGTGACAAAAGTGCGGGCGGCTAGGTTGGCGGCGCGGTCTGGGACATTTACCATTATTGCTGGTGGCAGAGAGCCCCAAGTGATTCAGCGTGTGTTCGATGGTGAAGATATAGGGACTTTGCTTGTGCCTGAACAACGGCCTATTAATGCGCGTAAGCAGTGGCTGGCAGGTCATCTTCAAGCCGGAGGGGCGTTGGTGCTTGATGAGGGGGCGGTTAATATGTTGAGAAATTCTGGTAAAAGTCTCTTGCCAGTAGGGGTTAAAGAGGTTCGCGGAGAGTTTGCGCGTGGTGCCATGGTTGTTTGTTTGAATGAAGCCGGTGAGGAAATTGCACGGGGCTTGGTAAATTATAGCTCTAATGATACGGAGCGCATCATTGGCTATAGCAGCGATGAAATAGAGCGCTTAATAGGATATTGCGACGAAGATGAGTTAATTCATCGCGACAATATGGTCGTGAAGTAAGATGGTCGCGAAGTAAGATGGTCGCGAAGTAAGTGGTCGTGAAGCGCTAAGCCCTAGCAAACAAGATGGTTTGTGAGTTATGCCAGAGCTTTGATTTTGGCGCTTAACCGACTTTTATGTCGAGCGGCTTTATTTTTGTGGATAATACCTTTGTTGACCATTGTGTCTAGAACGGGTGCTGCGTCCTTGAGCGTTTCTGCCGCATTAGCTTTATCGCCTTTCTCTATGGCAGCAACAACTTTTTTAACAGCTGTGCGCATCATTGAGCGCTGGCTAGCGTTATGATTTCGGCGCTTAACCGCTTGTCTTGCTCTCTTTCTTGCTTGTGGTGAATTAGCCACAGTTATTCTCCTGATCGCTCTCTTTATTCTCTTCTCTATGCTGCTTTCTTGAACCTGCCCTGCTTTGTTTAAACACCATTTGTTTTAAACTTAGCCTAATAATGGCCAAAGCTCCGCAAAAAAGCGAGCCCGCTACTATGCTTATATCTGGGCCGGTTGTCAACTGATAATTCTACAATTTGGCGAAATTAGTATCGGTGTCAACCTGAAAAAACGGCTGATGTTATGGCGGTTTTGCGCCTTTTTGTCCTGTTTTCTCTGTTTCATTCGAAATGGCATCGGCTTGATAATTTCAACCAAATTGGATGGCGTTGGATTGATGGAGACGTTACACTCCGCGTTAAACATTGTGACGTTTAAGTATGTGGCGTTGAACATTGTGACACTCAGTATGGGTTGGGCCATGGGAGGCAAAGTTGCAGGAAGACACTCTCCAGCAACCAGGAGCAAAAGGGCGTTTACTTAAATCCAGTGCGATTGTTAGTATCATGACGATGCTCTCGCGTATTCTTGGGCTCACGCGAGATATTGTGTTTGCTAATTTTATTGGTGCAGCGGGTGGCGCAGATGCTTTTTTCGTTGCCTTTAAAATACCACAGTTTTTCCGTAGGCTTTTTGCTGAAGGCGCTTTTTCGCAAGCCTTTGTACCCGTTTTGGCAGAGTATAAGCACCGTTATAGTAGGGCCGATCTAAAGGGATTGATAGATAGGGTTACCGGTGTCCTCGGTGGTGCTCTGATGGCATTTACGCTTGTCGTCATGTTAGGAGCACCTCTCATAACGGCTTTGTTCGCGCCTGGCTGGTATCTACATGAACCGCAAAAGTTTGCTCATACCAGTGATATGATACGTGTGACTTTTCCCTACTTGCTGTTTATTTCATTGGCAGGCCTGTCGGGCGCCATTCTTAACAGCTTTGGCCGTTTCGCTGTGCCTGCTTTTACACCAGTACTATTAAATATATCGTTGATCACAGCGGCTGTTTGGGGGGCACATTACTTTACTGTGGCTGTGGATGCGTTGGCTTGGGGGGTGTTTTTTGCCGGTGCGGTGCAACTCCTGTTTCAGGTTCCTTTTCTTTGGCGGCTGGACATGTTTCCACGGCCCCGTTTTGATATAAAACACGAGGGAGTTAGACGGATCTTAACGCTTATGGTGCCGGCGTTATTCGGTGTGTCGGTCAGTCAGATTAACTTATTGTTAGACACTGTGCTAGCTTCATTTTTACCGTCGGGTAGTGTCTCATGGCTTTATTATTCTGACCGTTTAGCCGAATTGCCTTTAGGTGTTTTTGCCATAGCGATCGCAACAGTTATTTTGCCGAGCCTTTCGAAGAATTACGCGGAACAGTCACCTGAGTTGTTTTCTGCAACCATTGACTGGGCATTGCGAATGGTAATACTGGTTGCCATGCCTGCCACTACGGCGTTGTTTATTATGGCCGAGCCGATTCTAATTACTCTTTTTCACTATAGGGCCATGGAACAGCACGATATATATATGGCTAGCCTTAGCATGCGCGCTTATACCGCTGGATTGTTAGCGTTTATGCTGATAAAAGTGCTGGCGCCGGGCTATTACTCGCGACAAGATATGCGAACACCGGTCAAAATTGGTGTGATTGCCATGGTATCTAACATGGTGTTGAATTTGCTGTTTGTTATTCCTCTACATATTTACTGGCAGGTTGGACACGTTGGCTTGGCGATAGCAACCTCGCTTTCAGCATATATCAATGGGGGGTTACTCTTACGTGGTTTGCGAAAAGATAATATATATCGTTATTCACCTGGTTGGTTGAGTTTTATGGTGAAAGTGATGGTTGCTAACGGTGTAATGGTTGCAATGCTGATCGTTGGGTTGAGCTATTTTGACAACTGGCTCCTTTGGGGTTGGGTTGATCGAGTATGGCATATGGCTGTGTTAGTAGTGGGCGGTGGAATGGGTTACTTGTTAGCCTTGGTGTTGGTGGGGATACGCCGACAGCAGATTAGAGGTCCTCATTGACTAATTGCCCATAAAACAATCTGCCGATGTGACGGTAACATGACTGATGAGGAAAATTATTGTCGGTATTTTTGGTGAAATATCATACCTACGGTATAATTTACATTTTGCCTCGTTGAGTTTGATGAGTATAAACCTAGCAATGGGTGGTATGAAAGAACGGTGGAGTTGATTCGTGGTATACATAATTTTCGCCCATCACATCGGGGGTGTGTAGCGACGATTGGTGTGTTCGATGGCGTTCATCTAGGCCACCAAGTTATTTTGCAACAGGTCAAAAAAAAGGCCAGGGAGCTTTGCCTACCGTCGGTAGTTATGGTTTTTGAACCCCACCCGCAAGAGTTTTTTGACTATGATAATGCGCCGACACGGTTAATGCGCTTTCGTGAAAAGTTTCAAGCCATGGCAGCCTTTGGCGTCGATCGCGTAGTTTGTTTGCAGTTTAACAAGACGCTTAGCGCTCTTTCAGCTCAACAGTTTGTTGATCGAGTGTTGGTAAAGGGGCTTGGTGTTAAACATTTAGTTGTTGGCGATGACTTTCGCTTTGGTAGTGATCGCCAAGGTGACTATAGCATGTTGGTCGATTCCGGTAAGGCCAATGGCTTTATGGTTGATAATACGGATACTTTTGAACTGTACGATGAAAGGGTTAGTAGTACTCGCGTGCGGGCTGCCTTAGCCCGTTCTGATTTTAAACTAGCGGCTGAACTCTTGGGGCGAGCTTACAGTATGAAGGGTCGTGTCGTTTATGGCAGGCAATTAGGTAGGCAGTTGGGCGTGCCAACGGCTAATTTGTTAATTGGACGTCCCAAGATGCCTCTCTTAGGTGTTTTTGTGGTGACGGTGTTAATTGACAGTGATAGGTTTTTGGGTAAACGCTATAACGGAGTTGCTAATCTCGGTGTCAAACCCACCCTTGGCGGCACTAAGCCTTTGCTTGAAGTGCATCTGTTTGAGTTTAACGAAGATATCTATGGTTTGCCTATAGAAGTGAATTTTATAAGTAAGTTAAGAGACGAACAACAATTTGATTCGTTTGATGATTTGACAGCAGCTATTAATACCGATATTGCAAAAGCGAAAGCGTTTTTTGCGACCGCTTCGAGCTGATGGCGCCAAGGTTAAACAAAGCACTAAGTTTAAACAAGGTACTAAGTTTAAACAAGGTACTAAGTTTAAACAAGGTACTAAGGTTACAAGGCATTAGGGTTACAAGGCATTAAGGTTAAACAAATAAGTTACAACGATTAAAGCGCAACGTGGGGCGCTATTTGGAAATGATGATATCATGAGTGATTACAAGCACACGCTGAATCTTCCACAAACTGATTTTTCTATGAAAGCGAATTTGGCACAAAAAGAACCGAATGTCATAAAGCGCTGGGAAGAAAATAAACTCTATGAAATGATTCGGGCGGCGCGGTCGGGCCGCGAAAAATTTATTCTGCATGACGGACCACCTTATGCGAATGGCGATATTCATATAGGCCACTCACTGAATAAAATTCTTAAAGATATTATTATTAAATCCAAAACACTCAGTGGTTTTGATGCGCCCTATGTGCCGGGATGGGATTGCCACGGTTTGCCAATTGAGCACAATGTGGAGAAAAAGGTAGGTAAAGCTGGCGTAAAAGTGGAGCCTAAAGTTTTTCGGCAAAAATGCCGAGAGTATGCCAAAAAGCAGGTAGACGGGCAGAAGAAAGACTTTATCCGCCTTGGTATTCTGGGTGAGTGGGACAACCCCTATCTTACAATGAACTTTGAGTTTGAGGCTAACATTGTTCGTGCCTTGGGGTGTATTGTAGAAAGCGGCCATTTGCATAAAGGCTTTAAGCCCGTTTATTGGAGCGTGGTTGGTGGCTCGGCGTTGGCTGAAGCAGAGGTTGAGTATCGAGATAAAACCTCTTTTTCAATTGATGTTAAGTTTCCTGTAGTCGATGAGGCCAACTTTTCTGAAGTGATTGACGAAATCGCGGGTGAAGGACCAATGTCTGTTGTGATATGGACAACAACGCCATGGACATTACCTGCTAATCAGGCCGTTGCTTTAAATCCTGCTCTTGACTATGTGGTTGTGCAATGTGACGTAGGACAGGGTCAAGAACGTTTGATAATGGCAGAGGCATTACACAAAGATGTTATGGCTCGTTGCAATATTGAAGACTTTTCTGTTGTTGGATGTTGTTCTGGTACTGTATTAGAACAACAGCTATTGCAACACCCGTTTTTAGCAAAGCAGGTACCTATTATTCTTGGTGACCATGTTACAACTGAAGCGGGTACTGGTGCTGTACACACAGCACCTGATCATGGTGTTGATGATTTTAATGTTGGAAAAAAGTACGGCATAGGCACTATTAATCTAATAGATGATAATGGCGTATTTAGAGAACCAGCGGGACAGTTTGCTGGAGAGCATGTTTATCGTGTTGATGAGAAAGTTATCGCTGTGTTGCAATCCCATAATCATTTGTTATGTGAGAGAAAAATAGTTCATAGTTTTCCCCATTGCTGGCGTACCAAAACGCCTTTGATTTATCGAGCGACGCCGCAGTGGTTTATTAGCATGACAAAGAGTGATTTGCAAAAGAATGCACTTAATGCTGTTAAAGAGGTTCAGTGGGTGCCTGAATGGGGACAGGCCAGAATTGAAAAGATGCTAGAGAATAGCCCAGACTGGTGTATTTCGAGACAGCGGACCTGGGGGGTTCCCATCACGCTATTTGTTCATAAAGAAACACAAGACATTCACCCAGATACACCTCGCCTCTTTGAAGAGGTTGCTGAGCTGGTTGAGCAACACGGTATTGATGCCTGGTCTGAATTAAGTGCGCAAGACATGCTCGGTGATGAAGCGGAGCACTATACTAAAGTAACTGATACGTTGGATGTTTGGTTCGATTCTGGTGTTACGCACTTTGCAGTATTAGCCGCACGTGATAATTTGTCATTTCCAGCGGACTTATATTTAGAAGGCTCGGATCAACACCGTGGCTGGTTTCAGTCATCACTAAAAACGAGTTTGGCGATTCGGGGCTGTGCGCCCTATAAGACTGTATTGACCCACGGTTTTACCGTGGACGCTAATGGCCACAAAATGTCTAAGTCTTTAGGCAATGTTATATCTCCACAAAAAGTCGTCAATAGTCTTGGTGCGGATATTCTGCGGCTGTGGGTTGCCTCGACAGATTATAGTGGTGAAATGTCTGTTTCGGATGAAATTTTAAAGCGTACTGCCGACTCATATCGTCGTTTTCGTAATACGGCTCGTTTTTTATTGTCTAATCTTCACGGTTTTAACCCAGCCACTGATTTGGTACCAATGCAAGATATGATAGCGTTAGATCGCTGGGCGATTGCTAGAACGTTAGAGTTACAAAATGAGATTGTGGCTGCTTACGACAGTTATAACTTTCATATTATTTACCAAAAATTACATAATTTTTGTGTCAATGATATGGGAGGGATCTATCTAGATATTATTAAAGATCGGCAGTATACCACACAGGCTAAAAGCTTAGCGCGTCGTTCAGCGCAAAGTGCGCTTTATCATATTGTCCAAGCCTTTGTGCGATGGATTGCACCGATACTCAGTTTTACGGCTGAAGAGATATGGTCTTTCATTCCTGGTGAAAGAGAAAATAGCGTATTTACTCAAGAGTGGTACAAAGACTTGGTACCATTGGGAGACGATGAAGCCATCACTCAAGATGATTGGCAGGCAATTATCGCCGTAAAAAGCGTTATCAACAAAGAAATTGAGGCGTTGAGGAATAAAGGTGTATTGACTTCATATTTAAGCGCTGAAATTACCCTATATGCGGAAGGTGATTTGGCAATGAATCTATCCAAGCTGAAAGATGAATTGCGCTTCGTCTTTATTACCTCTTCAGCGGTGGTGAAGCCGCTGAGTGAAGGAGCACATGCGACGGAAACGGATATTGAAAATCTGCGTATTTATGTGGTGCCGTCTGAGTATGAGAAATGTGATCGTTGCTGGCACCACAGGGAAGACGTAGGTAAGGATGCTGCCCATCCAAAGCTATGTGGTCGCTGTATCGAAAACGTAGTGGGTGATGGTGAGTCAAGGAGCTTTGTCTAATATGAGCAGTTTTTTAATATCGTGTCTGGTTCTTCGAGGTATCAATAGTGGAAAATGAAAGTGATAATAAAATTGCACGCCTGTTCTTGTGGTATGGCTTAGCTTTTGTTGTTTTATTGATTGATCAGGTAACAAAACAGTGGATATCGGCTACCCTAAGCTACGGATCAAAAATGGTGTTTACCAGTTTTTTTGAGTTTACACTGCTGCATAATACGGGGGCTGCATTTAGTCTATTAAGTGATGCCGGAGGTTGGCAGCGATATTTTTTCGGTATAATTGCGTCGGCTATTAGTGTTTTCTTAATTGTCTGGATCTGGCGCTTACCCAAAGAGGAACGATGGTTGGCCTGTGCTTTGTCCCTTATTTTGGGCGGTGCGGTTGGCAATCTTTACGATCGATTGTTGTATGGCTACGTGATTGATTTTATTGCTGTGCATTATAAACAATTTTATTTTCCAGCTTTTAACGTTGCCGATTCCTCTATTTGTCTAGGTGCATTTATGATGATTGTAGATGTGTTTAGAAATCCACATAAACGTTAATATTATAGAGCAGAAGCAGGATTATGACGGTTGTAGATAGTCAGCTTAAGGTGGGGCCTAATACAGAAATTACATTGCATTTTGCTTTGTGTTTAGGTGATGGTAGCGAGATTGATTCTACCTTTACCAAGCAACCGGCTACTTTTCGTTTTGGTGATGGCAGCTTATTACCAGGATTTGAAGCGGCGATGACTGGATTGACAGTTGGCAGTCGAGAAACCTTTTCGATTCCACCAGAGCACGGCTTTGGTGAGCGCAATCCGAAAAATATGCATCAACTGCCAAAGAGCCAATTTCCTAAAGATATGGCGTTAACGGAAGGTGTTATGGTTGATTTTGCAACGGGGCCTTCTGGTTATAGCTTACCTGGCGTGGTGAAGGAGGTAGGTGTTGAACAAATTCTGGTTGACTTTAATCATCCATTGGCAGGCCGGGAGCTCGCGTTTACCGTTGAAATAATTGATATCCAAATTGTCGACGAGCTTGATGTAAGTCAAACCGGCAAAAAACCAATTTCGCCGGTAAAAATAGATATACAACATTTAACAGATGGTGAAGAAGATGACCTTGTCAAAAATCGAGCTGGCTAATCCCAGAGGATTTTGTGCTGGTGTTGATAGAGCTATTTCCATTGTCAATCGCGCACTTGACGTGTTTGGTGCGCCTATCTATGTGAGACATGAAGTGGTGCATAACCGGTTTGTGGTGGATAATTTACGTGAGCGTGGAGCAATTTTTGTTGACCAGCTCGATGAAGTACCGGATGACACTATTGTTATATTTAGTGCGCATGGTGTGTCGCAGGCGGTGCGCAAAGAAGCTGAAGATAGGGGGTTGAAAATCTTTGATGCCACTTGTCCGTTGGTAACTAAGGTCCATATGGAAGTTGCCAGCTTTAGTCGTGATGGCAGGGAGTGTGTTTTGATTGGCCATTCAGGTCACCCTGAAGTAGAGGGCACTATGGGCCAATATGATAAATCTAATGGTGGCGATATCTATCTGGTAGAGAATGTAGATGATGTTAATGCCTTGGTGGTAGAACATCCTGAATCACTGTCATATGTTACCCAGACAACCTTGTCAATGGATGATACGGCGCAGGTGATTGCCGCGCTGCAAAAGCGCTTTCCCGGGATTAAAGGGCCCAAAACGGAAGATATCTGTTACGCCACGCAAAATCGTCAAGATGCGGTAAAAAAAATGGCGGCAAATAGTGATTTAGTCATCGTGGTTGGCTCGCCTAATAGTTCTAATTCGAATCGTTTGCGAGAGTTAGCTGAACGTATGGGGGCGGAGGCTTACTTGATTGACAGTACCGACGATATTCAAGCGTCGTGGGTAGAGGGTAAAACGTCTATTGGTGTCACGGCGGGCGCGTCAGCCCCAGAAGTATTGGTGAAGCAAGTGATTGAAGGGCTCAAACGTCTTGGCGCGAGTGAGGTTGTGGAGATGGATGGCAAAGTGGAGAACATTAGCTTTTCTATGCCGAAAGAGCTTAGAATTT
>JANQMK010000222.1 GCA_028280085.1 Pseudomonadales bacterium | reverse complement strand
AGATCATGTGTCATACAGTCATGTAATTATGTGAAATATCGAACATCGGAAACAAAAATAGGTAGCAACACTAGTAACGACAGATGGGTATCGACTGTATGATTGCTGTCCTGCATCACTGCTTTAGCCGTGTCAACTGAACCATAATATCCAATTTGCATTATCTTTATGACCAGTGACTAGAATGTCTCGCTGTCTCGCACTTATTATAACGTAATGAGTCAGCTTTGATGATAGTGATATGAAGGTGTATTGCACCAACTTGCAGACAATAGGAACTCGCAGACAATAGGCCAGCGGGCGTTCGCTGACTTTAACGCTGTTTAATTCGCTTTGTTTAATTTGCTTTGTCGATGTCGTGGCAAAAAAACCAATGTCGTCATAGAACCCGGGACTGGCAGTGGTAGCGGCGATAGAGAAAACTACGTTTTTTATGCTGCTTTGATAGGCAAAATTGCGTTAAAAATAATAATTATGCCTAAAATTAGTACATTCTAACGTACTTCTTGTTTTCACGCTGTAGCTTTTTGGCATGACGTTTTACAGCCGCTGCCGCCTTTCGCTTACGAATTGAGGTGGGCTTTTCATAAAACTCGCGACGCCTAACTTCCGCCAATACACCTGCTTTCTCGCATGAGCGCTTAAAACGACGTAAGGCGATATCAAATGGCTCGTTATCTTTAATTTTAACCGAGGGCATTAAGTATCCTTGTTTAGTATTCTAAGTTAATAAAAAATAGCTTATTTTAGTAGCTGATCTGATAGCTATTGATTGAATAAAAAGCAATCAGGCTCCTGTCCGTCAGGGGCGCAAGATTCTATACTGTACGGCATCGAAATGCAAAGAAATCAATAGCCTTGATAAAGAATAGCACTGATTATGGGGGTATCTAGTGGGTAATTGTGCTGGCATTGCCATTTCGCCTAAGTGCAGTTGGCATTTAGTTAGTAGGTAGCAGGCAGCGATATTTGTCTTTAAATAGTTGCTAATAACTGGCTTGGGGCATTACTAGGTGAACATTAGGATATGAAGGTTTTAGGCATAGAAACGTCTTGTGATGAGACGGGTATTGCACTGTACGACAGTGAGAAAGGCTTATTGGCAGACGCGTTGTATAGCCAAGTTGACTTGCATGCGCAATATGGTGGGGTGGTACCTGAGCTGGCATCACGTGATCATGTGCGCAAAATCTTGCCTTTAGTAAAGCAGGTCATGGCCGTAGCCGATGTTAATGCTGATTGCATTAATGGCGTTGCTTTTACTGCTGGCCCGGGCTTAGTTGGCGCGCTGATGGTAGGCAGTTGCGTTGGCCGAGCATTGGCTTATAGCTGGCGAGTGCCCGCGATTGGCGTGCACCATATGGAAGGCCACTTGTTGGCGCCTTTGTTAGAAAACAATCCGCCTGATTTTCCTTTTGTCGCGCTATTGGTTTCTGGTGGTCATACCCAGTTGGTTAAAGTGCAGGGGATCGGCCAGTATGAGCTATTAGGTGAGTCACTTGACGATGCTGCTGGTGAAGCATTTGACAAAGCCGCTAAGATGTTGGATTTGGATTATCCGGGCGGCCCACAGATTGCTGCGCTAGCCGAGAAAGGGGTGGCAGGCAGATTTAAATTCCCCCGCCCTATGGTTGACCGCCCGGGCCTAGATTTTAGCTTTAGTGGTTTAAAGACCTATATGCTTAACAGTGTCAAAGCACACGCGAAAGATCTGTTGCCCGATGAGCAGACCATGGCGGATTTGGCTTATGCTTTTCAGGAGTCGGTAGTCAATACGCTGGCAATTAAGTGTCGTCGTGCACTAGAACAAGCCCAGTTGAAACGTTTGGTTATTGCTGGAGGGGTTAGCGCTAACTTGGCGTTACGTGAAACGCTTGAGACTATGGTTAAAAAGCAAGGTGCCGAATTGTATTATGCGCGTTTGCAATTTTGTACTGATAACGGTGCCATGATTGCTTACGCTGGATGTCAACGGTTATTGGCTGGAGAATCCATGGGTTATGAGATTCAGGTAAAGCCGAGGTGGCCATTAGATGAATTACCCGCAATTTAGTCATATCAAGGTGCTTTGTTGCTAATAACCGTGTTGGTGATAACTGTATCGATGATGATAGTGTTGGTAGTAACGTGTCGGTGATAATAAGCATGATAAGACGGGTACTAGAGCATTTATATTTAGGTATCGCCTCCGCTACAATAGGCCTTCCACACTGCAGTTGTTCCTAGACAATTTAGATTGAATGAGTTGTTGAATAAATCTGGCGATCAAGTGTACAGTAAGGTGAGCGGCATTGATAGGAAAATTAAATGGATATCGTCTATATTCGGGATTTACAGATAGAAACGGTCATTGGTATTTATGACTGGGAACGTGAAATAAAGCAGGTGGTGAGTATTGATATCGAGATGGCTACTGATATTAAGCTCGCTGCAGACAGTGATAATATTGAGGATGCGCTTGACTATAAGTCGGTTGCAAAACGAATTATTGCTTTTGTTGAAGATAGCTCTTTTCAGCTAGTGGAGACCATGGCAGAAAGAATTTGTCAAATCATTATCCAAGAGTTTGAAGTACCATGGGTAAAATTACGTTTAAGTAAACCTGGGGCAATTCGGGGCTCGCAAGATGTAGGTGTTATCATTGAGCGTGCTGCTAACGAGGCTTTAGCGCGAGGGGTCAAGGCTTTATGACCCGTGTTTATATTAGTATTGGCAGTAATCAAGATAGGGAAAAGAAAATTTGTGTTGCATTGGATCGTCTGCAAGCGAATTTTGATGAGTTGATATTATCGAGCGTCTATGAAAGTGAGTCAGTTGGTTTTGTTGGTAGTAACTTTTATAACATGGTTGTCGGTTTTGACACTGAAATGGATATACAATCGCTTTATTGTTTAATGCGTCAAATTGAGAACGATAATGGTCGTTTGCGTAAAGGCAATAAATTCAGCGATCGCACGCTAGATCTGGATATTCTAACCTATGGTGATTACGTTGGTGTGGCTGGCGAGTTAGTATTGCCGCGAGATGAGATTTTAGAAAATGCTTTTGTTTTGCAGCCACTCGCTGAAATTGCACCTCACGATCTTCATCCTGTATTAGATAAAACCTACGCTGAACTATGGCAAGACTATGATAAGTCTGTTCAGCAGCTTGCTGTGATTGATTTTGATTGGGCAGATAAGCGGATCTCATTTGTTTGCTGATTTTAGATAGACCTGCCTCCATCCACAGTAATAATCTGCCCCGTAATATAGGGAGCGTCAGCTAAATATATAACCGCCTGCGTGATATCGTTTAGACTACCTTGACGTTGCATGGCAATTTTTTTAATAGCATCTTTCTTTTCTTCGCTTGTTGCCGTTTCGTTTTTATTAGGCCAAAGAATATTGCCAGGCGCAATGCCGTTAACCCTAATATCGGGCGCCAATTCTTTTGCTAAACTTTTTGTTAACATGACGTTGCCGGCTTTGGCAATGGAATAGATTGGATGGCCTATTAACGGGCTTTTGGCATAGATGTCTACAATATTAATAATGTTGCCGTTAGTTTCTTTGAGGTGTGGGACAAGTTGCTGTGACAAGAAAAAGGGGGCCTTTAGATTCGTGCCTATGAGGTCATCCCACTGCTGTTCGGTAGCTTCTGTTATTGGAGTAGGATAAAAAGTAGAGGCATTATTGACGAGCAGGTCTATGCGTTGCCACTGATTTCTTGCTACTTCAGCTACAGCTTTACATTTTTCAATATCAAGTAGGTTGCCTTGAACAGCGATAGCTGAATCTTGTCGTGAGGTATTTAGAATATCGCATAACGCGAGAGCCTCTTTTTCAGAACTGTGATGGTGTATTACCACGCGATAATCTTTTTGATGCAAATGTTTAACAATCTCTGCTCCAATGCGCTTGGCTGACCCGGTAACCAAGGCTACGGGTTGGTCTAGTGTGGTTGTCATAATTTCCTCCCGCGATCAATTTCGGTTAATTGATTGAATGGCTGCAATACGTAGACGCCTAATTTCGTTGCCTAGGGCTTTGCCAGAAAAGCCTTTTTCAATTAGGGGCTTGATATCGACACTACTACATGTAGTAAAAGCTTGCCGAAACACATCTGCTTGCGGATAAGGGCGGTCCGTTAAGTTATGGCGACCTCGTGCGTCTGCTTCGCAGGCCTGCAGAAACTCTTCGAAACGCTCACTGCGCCTAAAGGCGTCCAAACTCTCAAGCGTATTGAGTAGAGTGCTTGGCTTTAACTCCTTGGCCCTATGACAATGGAGGTGATATTTGCAGGTTAGCAGCGCTAGTTCTCGGAACTCGTTGGGTGCTTTTATCCGTTGGCAGAGCTTTTTAATAGGGTCTATTCCACGGCGTTCGTGGTCAATATGTTGCGGTAGTTGATCTGGCGGTGTCAGTGCTTTTCCCAGATCATGTACCAATGCAGAGAATCTTACCCGTGTATTAAAACCGGCTTGGCTAGCGTAGTTTAAACAGAGCAATGCATGCTCTCCGGTGTCAATCTCTGGGTGGTGCTGTGCGGGCTGAGGTATACCAAATAGCGCGTCGATTTCTGGGAGTATTACGTTGAGTGCGTTACATTCGCGTAGCACACGAATAAATATGTCTGGGTTAGGTTCTGTTAAGGCGCGAGATAACTCCTTCCAGACACGTTCTTCCACTAAATGGCTTAGCTCGCCTTGATTTACCATCTGAGACATAAGCGCGGTTGTCTCATTCGCAATAGTGAAACCAAGATGATGGTAACGAGCGGCAAACCGGGCGACCCGTAATACCCGTAGTGGATCTTCGACAAAAGATGTTGATACATGGCGCAGTACTTTCTGTTTAATATCGCCCTGGCCGTCGAACGGGTCAATAATATTGCCGTCTGTGTCTTCAGCGATCGCATTGATTGTTAGGTCGCGGCGGTGTAAATCATCATGTAGTGTCACACTGGCTGAACTATCACAGATAAAGCCGGTATAACCTGTGCCTGATTTTTTTTCTGTACGAGCCAGCGCATACTCTTCGCGCGTATCAGGGTGCAAAAATACCGGAAAGTCTTTACCGACCTGATGAAAGCCCAAACTCAGCATTTCTTCTATAGAGCTACCAACTACGACCCAATCTTTATCTTGAGTTGTGTGTTTTAGAAGCTTATCGCGAACAGCGCCGCCTACTAGATAGACTTTCATGGGTATACGTGGATTGCTATCCCTCGACTAATGTACGGTAAGTTACGGTGAATAGAACGGTATTATACGCAAAACCAAGCGCTGGGAAATGCTATGACATTTATTCAGATCCGTTGGTGATTCCTGGGTACG
>JANQMK010000460.1 GCA_028280085.1 Pseudomonadales bacterium | reverse complement strand
CACTCTCACGTCTCAACAATTTTACTACGGGGCGAGTATATGAAACTGTGCTGCGTAAAGAGCGAAGAGGTGATTTCTTAGGTGGTACTGTCCAGGTTATTCCTCACATTACTGATGAAATTAAACGCCGTATTATCGAAGGCTCCGGTGATGCTGATGTCGCCTTGGTAGAGATCGGTGGCACAGTCGGTGATATAGAATCTCAGCCCTTTTTAGAAGCTATTCGCCAACTTAAAGTTGAATTGGGTGCGAACCGTGCTTTATTTATTCACCTTACCTTAGTACCCTATATTGCCACGGCGGGTGAAACCAAGACTAAACCGACGCAACATTCTGTTAAAGAATTGCGTTCGATCGGCTTACAGCCCGATATTTTATTGTGTCGATCGGAGCAAGGGGTTGATTTAGACTCACGCCGAAAAATAGCGTTGTTTACCAATGTTGAAGAACGGGCTGTGATTTCGTTACCCGATGTTAAAACGATTTACCAAATTCCGTCCGACTTATGTCAGGCAGGGCTAGATGATATTGTTGTGGAAAAACTCCAAATCGATTGTCCGTCGGTGGATTTAAGCGAGTGGGAATCCGTTGTTGAGAGTCAGCTAAACCCTCAGCATACGGTGACCATAGGCATGGTCGGTAAATACATGGATTTGCATGATGCCTATAAATCATTGATTGAAGCGCTGACTCACGCAGGTATTCATACCCGAACTAAAGTCGACATCAACTACATTGACGCGGAAGAAATCGAAACAGGTGATACTGCAGCGCTTGCCGATGTAGATGCATTGTTGATTCCTGGTGGTTTCGGTAATCGTGGAGTCGAAGGCAAGATTCAAACAGTACGCTATGCTCGCGAAAACAGTATTCCATTCTTAGGTATTTGTTTAGGTATGCAAGCCGCGGTTATAGAGTTTGCCCGTTATGTGGCAGGCCTAGAGCATGCGCATAGTACTGAGTTTGAAAAGAAGACACCGCACCCCGTTGTTGGTCTTATCAGCGAATGGACCACAGCTGATGGCGGTGTTGAAAAACGTGACGAATTATCTGATTTGGGTGGCACCATGCGATTGGGCGGGCAAGAGTGTCGTTTGGTGGTCGGCTCGCTGGCACGTGGTCTCTATAATAGTGACATTATTGTGGAACGTCATCGCCATCGTTACGAAGTTAATAACAACTATCTCGATCAATTGCAGCAAGCAGGTTTAACAGTTAGCGGTTGGTCGGCTGACGATACCTTAGTTGAAGTTATTGAGTTAAAGGGACATCCTTGGTTTGTCGCTTGCCAGTTTCATCCTGAGTTTACCTCTACACCGCGTGATGGACATCCTTTGTTTACTGGTTTTATAACTGCAGCGCTGGCGCAGGCCAAAACATAAGGCACAGCTGGAGCCCACCACCTTCTATCTGAATTAGGCGCTGACAGAGTAGCTGGAAAAAGGAGTAGCTAGAAAAATTAGCAGCTAAAGATTATGAGTATTGATCAAAAGACTATTAACATAGGTCGTTTAGCTATCGGCAATCACCAGCCTTTCACATTGTTTGGCGGCATGAATGTACTGGAGTCGCGTGCCCTTGCTTTAACCGTTGCCGAGCACTATGTGAAAGTTACCCAAAAGCTTGGCATTCCTTATGTGTTTAAAGCTTCGTTTGACAAAGCGAATCGTTCTTCCGTCGACTCATTTCGTGGTCCGGGATTAGATCAAGGCTTGAAAATATTGGAAGAGATAAAAACAACCTTTAATGTGCCTGTGCTTACCGATATCCATGAAATTTCGCAATGCCAGCCTGCTGCCAGTGTTTGTGACGTTATACAGCTGCCGGCGTTCTTATCAAGGCAAACTGATTTAGTCGTGGCGATGGCCAAAACCGGCGCCGTTATCAATATTAAGAAAGCCCAGTTTTTAGCGCCGCAAGAAATGTCTCACATTGTGCGAAAATGCGAACAAGCTGGCAATGACCAAGTGATGCTATGTGAACGCGGCAGTTGCTTTGGTTATAACAATCTCATTGTTGATATGTTGGGATTTGGCATCATGAAGTCTACCGGTTACCCTGTGATATTTGATGTCACCCATGCTTTGCAAGTACCAGGTGGTCGTGCTGACTCTGCTGATGGTCGCCGTGCAGCGGTCACGGAATTAGCGCGTGCTGGGATGTCCCAAGGTATAGGAGGGCTGTTCTTGGAAGCGCATTCCAATCCAGATGAGGCAAAATGTGACGGGCCTTGCGCATTACCGCTTGATAAGCTGGAGCCATTCTTAGCTCAAGTCAAAGCTATCGATGAGGTTGTTAAAGGTTTTGAGCCGCTGTTTATTGGTTAGCGTGTTAATTGCTTAAGCTGGACCGATTTTAAGTTGGACTGAGTTGATAAAACTGAATGGATAAAATAGTTGATTAATATGTTGTTTGGTAAAATGAAAACCATTGGAGTATAACATGGCAGAGATTGCTGATATTCAAGCATACGAAGTGTTGGATTCTCGGGGTAACCCGACTGTGGAAGCTGATGTTGTTTTAAAATCTGGCGAGGTAGGATCAGCATGTGCTCCATCTGGTGCCTCTACCGGATCGCGAGAAGCGCTTGAGCTGCGTGATGGTGACAAGTCGCGTTATCTTGGTAAAGGTGTGTTAAACGCAGTAGCCGCCGTTAACGATAAGATTCGGCCTTTGTTAGTTGGTAAGGACGCTACCGACCAACGGGCGTTAGATCAGATCATGATTGATGCTGATGGCACAGACAATAAGGCGGTTTTTGGCGCCAATGCAATCTTGGCCGTGTCTCTAGCTGCCGCTAAAGCAGCCGCCAAAGCTCGGAACATGCCACTCTATGCCCATATCGCCGAGCTGAATGGCACCGCTGGGGTTTACAGTATGCCAGTGCCTATGATGAATATTATTAACGGTGGTGAACACGCCGATAATAACGTTGATATCCAAGAGTTTATGGTACAGCCAGTAGGCGCGAGTAGCTTTGCCGAAGCGTTACGCTGTGGTGCTGAAGTATTTCATGCTCTGAAAGGTGTGTTAAATGGACGTGGCCTCAATACGGCAGTGGGCGATGAAGGTGGCTTTGCACCAAATTTGCCGTCAAATGAGGCCGCGATTGAAGCCATTATCGAAGCGGTTGCTAAAGCTGGCTACCGTATTGGTGACGATATAACCCTAGCGCTGGACTGTGCATCGTCAGAATTTTATCAAGGCGGGGAATACAATTTGCGTGGTGAAGGCAAAGCATTTGATGCTTCTGGCTTTGCCGACTATTTAAAAGAGCTCGTTGATAAGTATCCTATTTTGTCTATAGAAGATGGCATGGATGAAAGCGATTGGGATGGTTGGGCATCTCTGACGGCTAAATTAGGCGACAGGGTTCAATTGGTGGGAGATGACCTTTTCGTTACTAATACCAAAATTTTGCAAGAGGGTATTGATAAACAGATTGCTAATTCGATTTTGATTAAATTTAATCAAATAGGTAGTCTGACGGAGACCCTAGAAGCTATACAAATGGCTAAAAATGCTGGCTATACCGCGGTGATTTCTCATCGATCAGGTGAAACAGAAGACACAACTATCGCTGATCTCGCGGTAGCCACGGCAGCCGGGCAGATTAAGACGGGTTCTCTCTGTCGTTCTGACCGGGTAGCCAAATACAATCGTTTGTTGCGGATAGAGGCTGAATTGAAGCAAAACGCGCCTTATAAAGGTAAAGCCGAGTTTAAGTCCTAGCTATTATCGCGGTTTATGTTTCTTGGTAGCGTAGATAAATGGTCTAGATAGATGGCGCAGGCAAATGGCGTAAATAAATAGCGCAATAAATTTGCACAACATGAATTAAATCTGTAAGCAGGATAAGCAAGATTACGAACCTTGGTTTGTGTTCGACCTAATACATTTGGTATTTAGGCACTAATTTCGACCATTTTTTGTAATTTTGAGGATCGCGTGCTAGTTTGAAGAGTGGTACTTGTACGCTGTGCTGAAAAAATATACATGAAATGGATTAATACTTTATTAGTTGTCTTACTTATCTATCTGCAGTCACGGCTGTGGTTAGGTGAAGGAAGTTATGCCGAAGCCAAGGCTTTGCAAGATCAGTTAGCATCTCAATTGGCAACTAATGCGACATTAGAACAACGTAACCAACGGCTGCGCACTGAAGTGCAAGCGCTAAAGCATGGACTCGACAGTGTTGAGGCACGGGCGAGGCGTGATTTAGGCATGATTCGCCAAGGTGAAACATTTTATCTCGTGCTAAATTAGTGACTAGCATCAAGCGCGCTAGTCACCCAACAGGTTGCAACTGATACCATTATCACCAACTGGACTTGTCAGCTATTACAACGAATGAAACTAACAGCTCGCGTTATTGGGTAGTCGTGCCAGCCGCTGGTGTTGGTGCGCGTGTCGGGGCTGGTTATCCGAAACAATATCTATTGTTGCACGGTAAAACAATTTTAGAGCATACCTTAGAAAGGCTGCTTGAATTTAAGCAGCTAGCCAAAATTGTTTTGCCGGTTGCTGCCGATGACTGTCAGTGGTCCAATCTAGCGCTGCTCAGAGATAAAAGAATAGCGGTAGTTACTGGTGGTCGAGAGCGTTGTCATTCGGTTTTCAATGGTTTAGAGGCGTTAGCAAATGAGGCAAAACCCGAAGACTGGGTACTGGTGCATGATGCTGCTCGGCCTTGCATTACACCAGAGCAGGTTCAACATTTAGTCGATTCAGTGGGTGATCACCAGATTGGAGGTATCTTGGGCTTGCCAGTCAGCGATACCTTAAAACACGTTAAGGCTAATACCATTATCTCAACCATTGATCGTTCGACCGTTTGGTGTGCCCAAACGCCGCAGATGTTTCGCTATGGTAAATTGTATGACGCGCTAAATAATGCACTACGGCAAAACAGCGCTAATGTAGAACAGCCAATTACGGACGAAGCTGCTGCGCTTGAAAGCATGGGCTATCAGCCAATGATGGTGAAGGGGCATCGCGACAATATTAAAGTGACGGTAAAAGAAGATATACCATTGGCTGCATTTGTTCTCAGTCAACAAGCACCACATTAATTCGCCTTGTGTTAATTGATGTTGTGGCAGAGCCCAGCGTAAGCTTGTTGCAAACGTCGGGTATATTGGTCGATTGAGGACATTAATTAATAAAAGTCGTTAATGATAGGTGTAGAAATGCGTATAGGCCATGGCTATGACGTTCACCAATTTGGTAAGGGAGACCATATTATTCTTGGTGGAGTAAAAATTAGTTATAATAGAGGTCTGATTGCCCACTCTGATGGCGATGTATTGTTACATGCACTGTGCGATGCATTACTTGGCGCTGCAGGTTTAGGCGATATAGGTATGCATTTCCCGGATACTGAAGTTCGTTACCATAATATTGATAGCCGCCAATTGCTAAAACACGTTAACCAACTTCTCTCGCAACACCTCTATCAATTGTCTAATGCCGATATGACCATTGTCGCCCAAGCACCTAAAATGCAACCGTATATTAGCGCAATGCGGGGTAATATTGCTGGTGATTTAGCGGTTGCAGAGCATCAGATTAATGTTAAAGCCACGACTACTGAAAAGTTGGGTTTCGTTGGTCGACAAGAGGGTATTGCCGCCCATGCCGTGGTACTACTTCAGTCGGTGCCGGATTGACTATTGATGAGCGGTAATAGCGAGCAAATTAGTTTTGCATTTGATTATCCCTATGCTCATGGTGGCCCTGTAGGCTCGGCGCGTTTTCGTGTCCAGCCAGAGGATTTTTTTGTTGATGAAGTACTAGGTTTTGAACCAGTAGGCGACGGTGAACACATCTTTTTGAGAGTCGAAAAAAGACAACAAAATACCGACTGGCTTGCTAAGCAGATTGCACGCTTTGTGGGAGTTAGGCCTTTTGATGTAGG
>JANQMK010000189.1 GCA_028280085.1 Pseudomonadales bacterium | reverse complement strand
CTACCCACGACAGCAGCGTAGCATTTTGGGCAACAGGCACAGAAGCCAGCCCTGGCATTCAATCAATGGCGGAAACCGGTAGTAAATCGGCTCTAACCGCTGAAGTGAACAATGCCATCGCTGCAGGTTCAGCAGACTTTCTACTGAGTGGTGGCGGGATATCTGCCGCCTCTACTGGTGTCACGCTAGAATTCAATATTAACATCAACAAACCTCAGGTTACATTAGTGAGCATGGTTGCACCTAGCCCAGATTGGTTTGTTGGTGTTAATGGTTTAGAGCTGTACGATAATGGAGAGTGGATATCACAATTGCAGGTAGATTTAGCAGTCTACGATGCGGGTACAGATAGCGGACCACGTTTTACCTCAGGTAATGTGGTCACCTCGCCGCAGGCTACCATTACCCGACTAACCTCCGACCCTAGCGATACAGATTTTGCTGATGGCGTCCACAGAACTTCAGGTAACTTCATTGGCACTTTCATATTCACTCGCATTCAGTAACCCCGGAGCAGCACGCTATGATTGCCTATTACTGCGTGCTGCATCCAACTCTTATAACTTTTATAGTTTCTATTACGGTTTCTTTTTATTAGAGTTTCTTTCTATTAGAGTTTCTATGGTTTTTACAGGAAGTACATGAGTTTTTACACGAAGTACATGCCACCTACCTACATATTGGCAACCATATCAACACTATCTGTTTCGTAAATCCTACACCAAGGTCTGGCAGCTTCAATTTCAAAGGCTAACTCTAGCAAGAGCCGCTCCCGGCCATGGTTGGCGCTAAGATGTACACCGACCGGCAAATTGTGGTCGGTAATGGCCATTGGCATGGTCAATGCCGGACCTCCTGCAGTATTATTCAATGGTGTAAACCCAACATAGTCCTTCAAGCGTTCCAATAGTACTTCAAATTCAAGCGACGAATTTAAATAACCAATTTGAGGTGTGATATGCGCAAGCGCGGGCGTAAGAACTGCATCATAACGCCGAAAGATAGCGGCATATTGCTGATAGCTTCTACGTAAACGATACAAAAAGAGCGGTGCTTTGTAGAAATTGTCTTTAAACAACTTGGTAAGCCCTTGGCTAAATTGATCGAGCTGTCGCGCCTCAAAACTGGGATCTATAAGATATTTACCAGCAATCTTGACAAAAAAAGCCAATAGCGACCAGTACAAGACAAAGTCATCAATGTAAGATGGTTTAATCGGCAATGGCATCTCTTCCACATGATGCCCCATATCGGACAGCAGTTTTGCCGTAGCTTCAACAGTAGAGCGGGTTTCGGCATCGGTTACATAACCAGTAACAGAATCAATCACAAACCCAATACGCAAACGTTTGCTATTGGCCCCAGTCACCTCACCGATAGGAGGCAGTTTTTTATTGTAATAATACTTTTCGGCTTCAAAATGAAAACGAGCAGTATCCCGGACGCTACGGCTTAAAACCCCCTCACTAAGAATATCCACTGGTAACCCTAGTGCCTGGCTTGGCCGCACGTGGCGTCCCCGGCTAGGTTTCAAGCCAATTAGGCCACAACAGGCTGCAGGTATCCTGATGGAACCACCACCATCATTGCCATGTGCAATAGGAACGACACCAGCCGCGACCAACGCCGAAGAGCCACCTGAAGAAGCTCCGCAAGAGTAATCCGTATTCCATGGATTACGTGTAGGAGCACGATAGACGGGTTCAGTGGTAGCATTAAAACCAAACTCGGGTAATGTCGATTTACCAAGCACGGAGAAGCCAAGCTTTAAAAATTGATTGATATAAGGATCGTTGCGCCGCGCGGGCAATGCACTAACAGCGGCAGAACCATGTCGGGTCGGACATCCTTTTACATCTCTGTTGTCTTTTATAAAGGTAGGCACACCGGCAAAGAAACCATGCCGTTGCCGCTCGGCATCTGCCAGTGCCTCTTCGAAATAGGCAAACTCTATAGCATTGATAAAAGGTTCTACCTGTTCAGCGCGAGTCAATGCCGCTTCGATTACCTCCCGCTGGCAAATTTTTTTGGTTTTTAATAAACTGGCAAGTGCCACACCATCATGATCCGCCAGTACGTCATCACAAAAAGCATGGACTGTATTTTTTTGCTTCATTTGGCATACCGTATTGTTATTAGACTAGTACTAAAACTTTCCATGTTAAAACACTGAGCTAAAACATCGAGCCTCAGGCAACTGCGAACGATCAGGTATTCAAAGTTTCCTTAACAAAAAATAACTGTTATTTGTTGTAAAACATCAATCAAGATGTGTTCATTAAGACGAAGAAGGATAAACACCCTGATAGCAAAAGTCGACCCTAGCGGTATTATTTCTCAGATCTATCGATTTGCCAATATCAGCTTGCCTTGAATTTGCCTTTCATAGACTTCTTATTATTTTTCGTTAGTATATTATCGCCAGTTCCTCTTGGCTTACTACTCCTAAGCGGAGTGAAGTGGCGTAATAATACTTCAAAACCATACAACGAATAGAAGCACAATACTCCATTTGAGAATAACGTAACAGCGTAAGAACAATTCTAATTAGGACTGTTGCATTCAAAAGGCTACAGGCCCCCTTCGACAATAACGCCGCTTGATGAAACACTTCATCGATTTACTGCCTGCTACTGCTTAGACGCCAACTAAATACGGTAGACATCAATATAGCAGGCCACTGAGTTAAGCTATTTCGCTCTGCTAAAATCCATAAACACAACCGGCAAAGTTAGTACCTACAAACTTTTTGCTAGGGGCAATCTTATTTGATCGCCGCTAACGGTAATTGCTTTTACTGACATAAAGGTAACTGCCACTGTTCAAGATGGCGTACGTGTTCTCATTTTAAAAAAAAAGTATAAACCAAAACAATCTAGAGATGGTGACAGAGATTGCCCACCAGCTAATAGCCAAGCTATAATTTAATAAAAAATAAACGGCCACCAGCCATCTAATAATGTAGTGCCTATATTCAGTTTGAATCTCGAACATTTGAATTTCAAACATTGTCGCTTAAAGCAATATTTTTGTTTAAAGACTTAAAGCATAAAGATAGCTCCGAAGGAATTCGGAGAATAAAAAAAATAATAACTGCCATTAAAGGGCAAAGTACCCGTTAGCTCAGCAGCGACAAATATAGCGTCGATGCAGCATAAAACCGCTCATTCCGAAGTAAACATATAATTAAAGAATGTTAATAAAGGGGGATGGTAATGCCTTGCATTCAACGACAACAGAAAGCTCAGAGACAGGGATATAATAGTAACAAACTTGGCAGGTCATTAGCGTTAACGGTTTTGCTGCTAATTTCAACCTGGGGTTGCAATGAATATGTTAGCTTTGGCGATCTATCGGGTACTCCTGGTAATATTGCCTATTGTGGTTCTGAGCATGGCGTTAGCGGATTTACTGGCGAGAATGCCCTGGTTGGCCACGATGCAGGCTTAAATATCGTCTGGCCCACCACCGGTACAGCGCCCTACCCGGTTGTCATCTTTGTGCCGGGGGTACATCATGATTTAATAAACTACATTATTGACGGGGACGTTGATTATTTTGATCCCATTGTGCAGGACTATGCTGACGCAGGTATGGTCGCCATTTCTATCAACTACCGACAAGACAATATTGTCGAAATGTATGAAGATGTTGCCTGTGCGGTACGTTGGGTTAAAGCTCACGCCCAAACCAATGTTCCCATGTATTCTCAGGCTGATCCCGCTGGTCCGGCAATTGTTGATGCTCAGCGTGTTGAAATGGACCCCAACAAAATTGTTCTCGTCGGACATTCGCTAGGCGGTTACCCGGTTCACCTTGTTGGCGCCGAAATGGAGAAAACCGACTTTACCAATCATGAAGGATTTCATAGCGGCTATAACTTTACCGCTGTCAGTGATATGTACTCGGAAGAGACACTAGAGACGGCTGCCGTTGCTACCGTCAATGCTTTCGGCGATATTTTAGCTGCTATGTCAGGTATTCAATGGGGCGCACTTTACAATCCCTTGTTTCCATCAGGTCCTACCCATGTGCTTAATCCAGTCAATAGCTCAGTGGTACTGGGGCCCTATTGCAGTAATGAATATTTGGTCCCACTTGCGCCCTATGCCTTAAACTATCTATTTATTAAAAGCTGGCTATTAGCTGGCATGGGCAATGAGGATTTTCTTAGCTGTGATCAAGACGACAATTTAGTGCTCGATACGACTAAGCTAAAATATGTTGACATGCTCAATATCCAACGGCTCTATAACTATCCCGCGCAATCGCAAATACTGAACTTTAACAAGCCTTATTTGACACTAGCTGGCGTTGGTGACTGGGTGATACCCTCTCATAATGCCGCCGTGACGAATGTGCATTTACTACTGCTACCGGAGCGTAACCCAATCTTTACTAACACCGTCAGCGAGCTCATTATTCTGGAAGAAGAATTTGGCGGTGTGCACGAATTAGTGGAAAGTGAAGAGATGCAAGCAGCGCTGTTTGATTTTGTTGCTCCATCTGCAGGCTTACCTGCTGCCTCTTTACCCTCATCGAGTACTGGCGATAGCTTATCTGAAAATGACTTATTCGAAAATAATGTATCACAAAACAGTCCAACCGCCGTTCCAGCAGGGCAAGATATTGGTGAGCCTGTCGCAGACTTTTGCGCCGCGTTCTTCGACGATATCACTGACGACACAAACTACGCTGCAGATAACTGGGACAAGTGTGTTCAGCTCGATAGCCTTGCCAGCATCTACCGCTTAGAGATACCAGAACCGCCTTCCATTCCGGCAGCGCTGATCAAAGATAGAGAGGAAGAAAACAATAAGCCAACCTGGGTTAACCCTCATCCCGGTGAGCCTGTTTACCCATCTTACCTAGCATTGGGGCGAGACTTTGCATGTCGTATCGATAGAGAATTACAGTGTTGGGGTGAAGATCGAGGAGGCAATGATCAACAAAGCATACTAACGCCATTAATGGAAAGGTGGACGCCTGATTCGCAAGTTTATGTAGGTGGCACCAGTATCTGTATGGTCGACGCGGCTGGCGTTGTTTCCTGCTGGGGCAATTTTAAAGGTCAAAATGCCACACAAAATCTACGCCAGCTGACCGTTACAGATAACTATGCTTGTGCCATTAGAAACGAAAATAATGCCTTACAATGTTGGGGCAACCCGCCTTCCCTATCGACAATATCACAGGTTAGAAATCCGGTGGAGTTATCAGCTGGTGTAAACCACCTTTGTCTGATTGACTATGAAGGTCGTATCTTTTGCGACAGTGATCTGGCAGCGCCTAGCTTTGGCCCGCGGGTTTTTGCCACTCAAATTACCTCTGGACTCAATCATGCCTGTGCTGTTATCAAAGATGAGGCCACGCAGGATAGCAATTTCTACCAGGACAAAACGGTGTGTTGGGATGCAAACGGTAGCAGCTTCGCGCCCCAACTAGACCATCCAACGGAGATAGCTGCCGGTGACAATCACACTTGCGCAATTGACCAAGGCGGTGTGCAGTGCTGGGGTGACAATAGTGTAGGCCAACTCAATGTGCCAAATATGCTAAATTACCGCCTTCCAAATAATGAAGAGGCGAGACCAGGCGTGGTAAAAGCCAGCGGTTTAGTTGCCGCGGGCAACAATACCTGTGTTATGGTTAAAAATAGACGAGTTATCTGCTGGGGAGACCCAAGTACAGGTATTAATAGCATTCCGCCCAATATTGGGAATAGCCCCGGAAACCCCAATTAAACCAGCTAGATATATAAACGACATCGAAATTTTCTTAGCATCTGGGCAACAAATATCGACAAATGTGACCCCTTTAACATCTGGCAACAAACTGTAAGGTAAATCGCTTTGACCATATAGAAATCAGGTGGTAGACTGCGTTTTAATCAACATGCCGAGAGTAACATGAAACTTATTGTCCAAATTCCCTGCTACAATGAAGCGGAAAATCTTCGCGATGTGATTACTACTATTCCGAAGA
>JANQMK010000093.1 GCA_028280085.1 Pseudomonadales bacterium | reverse complement strand
AGGTTCAATAACTCAACCAACCTAAAACAATAAAAGCCTTTCTGTTGTAAAGCGAGCGGTAAAATAAATAACCATCAAACATTATTCCCATTATTGAACGGTCACGTTAAGCTGCCCGTAATAATTCTTTAAAGGTTTATTGGCTTACTCCCACTTCACACAAGTGATATGAATTCAAAATCAAATACCTAGGGCGCATCTGAATAATAAGAACGAAGGGGCACCCTGGTGATGCATTGCATGTGCCAAATTTTTTACTCCTAATGAGAGTAATTTTTTCTACTACAGTGTCGCCAACCAAACTTTACTTAGCAAGTTTGGTTGTTAAAAAAGTTGTAGTTTGAAATTGCATTCTATACTATTAGTTAACTCTTTTTGTCACGATAGCAATAAAAAATTCAATATATCAATCTGACTCACACTGGTTTAGAAGCTTGGTTGAAGCTAGAGAAGAGATAGCGATCTGGCGGGAACACTGCAACACAGTGCGTCCTCATAGTTCGCTCAAATACATGACACCCAGGCCTTTGCCCGACGGTGGCTTGATGAAAATTTCTAGAGGTGAATGATACATCTCTAGGGGAAAGGTCACTGATAATGCTATTGTCACACCAGATTACATTTTATATCTAAAACATGATTTAAGTATTCAAATAGTTGACTTGCTATTTTTTCATTGTTTTTTTATAGCTATTTTTGATAGTAGTCTGAATTTCCCCAAGCTTTTTTCTGGCGTCTATTCAATTGATATAGCAACGATAAACTAAGGACGTTTCAATAAACGTAGAACAATCATCATTAAAATTTTTATGCTCCTTGCAGGAGTAGATTTTGTGAGAATAACCCAGTGATAAGGTTAGTAGATTAATTAACTGCGTTAATTTGTATCGAGTTAACACTGGGGCTTTTTTTTGAAAAATATAATGTAGTTGTATTTTATTTTATTTTTCGCATAAAAATATTATAGTAGCGGCGGTACGTAGTAACCCTTAATGGATTATAAAGCCTGTTTGTATTTGGGTAGTGCTAAGTTGTTATCAACTCCATCAGTGCTATATCAACCTATCGAACCAGGTAAATCTGCGGTGAAATAGCAAACTCTGCTAGCTATCCTGTCTGGAAAATTTATTTCCGATCGAGATGGTAAGAGTCCTTAAGCTATCTTGTAACGTCTTGAGTAACCTAACGCTCCTATAAGTTAACTTATGGGTCATTGATTGAATTAACTGGAGAGAAGATGAAAAGAATTAGTGCATTGATTGGTTTAATACTGCTTTCAATATCAGCTCATGCGAGTGATTGGAAAACATCGGACTATGGACATATCGCTTTTCTTAAAGCGGAAGCCGACGGAACTACCATAGTGCAACTTAATATATCTAATATAACAGGTACATGCCCAGCGCAGCAATTCACTGGAGATTCTTGGGCTGTAAAAGGTGATGGTTCTAATAATGGTATGCTGACTGTTTATGCTATAGCAGCAGAACATCAACATATGGTATCTCAAGTACTGCTAGCTTATTCAATGGATAGGAAGGTGCGGTTTTTAGTTAATGATAATGCTACTGATTATCCGAGAATTAGTGGTTCTGTTGCGAACATGTGTCAAGTCCAGAGAGTCATTATGAATCGACATGATTCATAAATGATAGGGACGGTCTAATTAAAAAGGCCAGTTGTTATTTTTTGCGGTGGTGTGTAACACTCATGCTGTTGAAATAAAACACGGTGACTATGCTATTTACAGTGGTTTGCTTGATGGCCATGGGAATACTCTAGTGTGGGTTAATACAACCAATGCTGATAGTTTCTATGCCGAACAGTTTGCTCGGAACCCTAGGCATTAAAGGTCAATGGTCAAACGACTGGATTGATTTAATTAAGGCACGTGCTATTAGGTTTAGAGTATAAGAACTATAAACTGCCTATTTTAATAAAGAATGTTTTAGTGCGGCTTAACAGCTGAAAATGCCAACAATTAGTTACTGGTACAAGAAACGGGTGGGGTATATGAAATTAGCATCAAATATAAATTCTTTCTCTTCAATAGTGTTTATACTCATTTTTTTTTCTTGGAAATCGGCATGCGCGGATACTATTTATTTGCACTCTGGGGAAAAAATAGAGGGTGTTTTAGTTGGAGCAAATGCGTCAACTATATACATAAGAAGTAAGGGTGGTATTTTGAACCATGAGAAATCTCAGATAAAGAGCATCAGTTTCAATAGAAGGGAATATGATAAGTCTAAGAATGTGCTTGAGAAGAAAGAGATTTCTTTAAAAGGTTCGCATATGATATTCAAAACAGGAGTTGATAAGAAAGAATACTACCAATCTCAAGATGAGATACAAGCCACCTTGCTTAGACCATTGATGACTAAAAATAGCCGTAACATTCTAGCAGGAAGTAAGATAAATGGTGTGATTACGTCTTCTGAGGTCAATCCTCAGCAGAAAACTATATTGTTTAAGTCTATAGAAGTTGAAGGTATAGTTTATCCGCTTGAGAGTATATCTTATAAATTGTTGTCGATTGTAGAAACTGCAGTAAACCAGGCCGGGGATGGGGTATATAAAAAGGAGGCAAAAAAGAAGGGTGCTAACAGTCGCGTTTTGATGATGGACGGGGATAAAGTTTTTATCCCTAATAATGTTAGTTTACTTGCTCGCTTTTGATGTTGGTCACTGTTGTCGTTATAAAATACTTCTTGTTTAGGTTAGGGTTGTGTGAAATGAAAAAGATTCTTAATAAATATTTTGTCAAAGTAAATCTGGTTAAAATAGTTTTTTTAATATCGACTGTTTCTTTTTCAACGATTGTTTATAGTAAACTACAATCGCCTGATACTGAGGTTGATTCTGCTAGTAAAGATTTAAACAAAATATACGGAGATGCCGGGGAGGTGATTGATGCCCCAATGAGGACATTAAGTTTTCGTAATGTTGATATTAATATCAAAGGTAATTCCAATAGTCTTCCCATTACTGTATCGAGAGTTTATGACATTAATCGTTCCCAACCCGCTTTAAGGGTACCTTTTTCACTGGGTAACTGGGATTTAGAAGTGCCCAGAATAACATCTTGGCGTGGTTTACATCGATCTGACGGTACAACTTTTCAATATGAGGATGATGTCAATATTTGGAGTAATGGCTACTGTGATAATCCAGTGTATACCCAAGGTACTGGTGATATAGAGGTAGATCTATTTTATTGGTTAGGTTTAGCCTTAGATATTCCTGGTGACGATACTAGGGAGTTGCTTTTTTCCAAACAGAATGTCAATGGTGTTGAGAAAATTGTCTATCCTTATGTCAATGTTATTTCCGGTGAAAAGGGGGCTGTAACCTATATGTCCACAGATAACTGGAAAGCAGAGTGTATCGATCTACCGCAAGGTTCGCGTAGTGGTTTTAGAGTGACTTCTCCAGAAGGTGTGCAGTATCGCTTTGATATGTTTGCAAGCCCTAAATCTAAGGTTAATCCAGACAAAGGCTGGTGGCATACGCTGGGAGCGTATGTATATGTTTCTGAGATAAGAGATGTGCATGGTAACACATTGAACTACAGTTACGAATCTGATCAAAATGGCAATTTGCATGTTAGTGAGATAAGAGCGAGCGATGGTCGTATTGTTAAGTTTGAATACCAGGAAGTAGATTTAACCGGTCATGTTTTTTGGCAACCGGCTCATCCTGTTAAGCTATTGCGATATGTGCGTCACTATTCAGATGATGAACAGGCAATATTGAAAGAGGTCGAATACAACTATACATTTATAGAGCGCTCACAACCAGTTAAGTACAATTTAGGCAAGTTAAATAGCCGCCCGGAGATGGTTGTAGAGCATCCGTATCAGTATGGTGACCGGTGGACTTTGGCAACAGTTAAACGGCCCGATGGCCGATATTGGGAATACGGTTACACTGATTTTGATTGGCTTGTGAACTATTCTATATGGAGTTCTCAAACCCCGGGGGACGAATGTGATGATGATTGGACCCCATTTGGATGGGGGTGTGGACCAACCTATTCAACATTGCCAGCAAAGTTAACTTGGCTTTCTTCGCCAGAAACTGGAGTGCATCGCTATGTCTATCGCGAAGGGTTTGGCTATGGTCAAAACCAGCGAGAGGAGCCATGGACAATTAACCCTAATCGAACTTGGAAGATTGAGCAAATATGGGAAGATCTCGATGGCGACGGTGAAGAAGATGTAACAACTTTCGTCGGACAGCGGGAGTCTGTAGCCAATGGGAATGATATTTATGTAACTACCGTTGACTATCCTTGGGGTAAGCGCGAGCGTTATGGGTTTTGGATACATGATATAGCAGGAGATTGGGATGATCTTTCACGCTTTGAAACATTAAAAGGCGGTTTGCCGACATTCTATGAAATCTATGAAGTTGACGGGCAGAATGAAATCTTGTTGAAATCAACAAATTATGAATGGGCCATAGGTGAACTCGTTGGAGATAATGCAAGTATTTGTTGGATTGAAGAGTGTGATAAACCGGAGTTGTATCGAAAACATATGACGGGTTTGACTACAGCCTTAAATGGGCACGTATTTACTACGCTGTTCTCAGATTTTGATGACTTTGGAAATCCTAAAACAACGCATGAGTTTGGTACAAAAAATAGGGTTATCCATAATACCTATTTTAATGAAGAAAATAGTTGGATTATTGGTGTAATTGAGGATGAGACTATAGAGAATGTAGGAACGATAGATAGAACTTTTAATAGCGATGGAAAGCTAATATATGAGAGCTTATATGGTGTTGTGAAAGAATATGACTATTATCAAGATGGCACACTACGGAGGCAATTTTGGCAAAAAGACGAGGGCGCCGGCGATATTGAGATTATATTCTCTGATTATCATCGTGGGCTTCCCCAGCGTGAGGAACACCCGGAACAGATCGTTATTGAGCGAAAGGTAGATGATGTCGGAAATATTGAATGGCAACGAGATGGCCGTGGGCATAAGACAAGCTATAGTTATGATGCATTAGATCGTCGTACTTTTATGTCACCAGAAAATTATCAAGCAACGATTACAGATTGGTATAATATTTCTCCTAACTATATTATTGAGCAGTTCGGTGACTACCAAAAAAGAAGCAAAGTTGATCATAAGCATCGTCCAATTGAAATTTCCGAGGATGACGTGACGACTGTTGGTAGGTATATATATCGGGAGCTGGTCTACGACAAAGGGGGGCGTTTAGAACATGAATCTTATCCTGTTGAATCGAATGAGCCGGCAAACCCTTATGGTTGGCAGTTTCCATTAGATGGAGTGAATAAGACTTACGATGCGTTAAACCGGCCTTTGGTAATAGAGGAAACCGCAACAGGTCATGTGGTAACCTATTGTTATGGTACCGCTTGTAATGCATCCCGATTAGGTAAACCAGAAGTTCAGTTTGGCTACGTCAAAACGGATGCGGATGGGTATGAAACAATTTACAACTTTGATGTGTTTGGCGATACAAACAAGTCTTATATCAAAGAAATCATTCAACAAGTACGCCAATCACCTGATATTTATATTACTACAACGATGAGCAGAAATCTGCTGGGTCAAATTGATCAAGCTAGTCAGGGTAATTATACACGCCAATATACATATAATAGTAAGAATCAACTATGGAAGGTTGATGACCCAGAGCGTGGACTTTCTGAGTTAACCTACGACCTTGTGGGGAATATGAAAACGCGGAGGATTGGGAACAATCCGGCTATTGAATACCACTATGATGGCATTAATAGAGTCAGATCTATCCATTATCATGATGTGAATAGTCGTGACGTAACGCTTGACTATGACGAGAATGGCAATCAAACACTATTCGATAATGGCGTTGTTAGGCAGACATACAGTTATAACGATTTAAATAAAGTAGAGCGCCTGACGGCATTAATTGGTGAACAGACTTTTGTTACCCAATATAGCTATAATTATAAAGGCGATCTGTCCGGTATGACTTATCCATCGGGTAATGTTATATTTTATTGGCCCGATGCTTTTGGGCGCCCAACAGAGCTTTACTCCTCAGCTGTTGGTAAAGAGCTTGTTGAATCGATTGACTACGATGTATATCACCGAATTCGGTTAATGGAGCTTGGCGATGGCAATCGCTACGAAATGACCCGAAATAACCGCCAACTGCCAGACATATTTAAAGTAACTGATAGCGGTCAAAATGCATTATTATCATTAGCGCATAGTTACGATGCGCGAAAAAATATTATTGGTATAGATGATCAAGTGGATAATTCCGGGGACAAAACCTTGGGTTATGATGGTTTGTTGAGGTTGGTAGCCGCTGAGAGTAGTTGGGGAAACGGCAATATTAGTTACGATGATACGGGTAATATTACGAGTATGCTAATGGGGGGGGTGAATAAAGTTTATGACTATGATGTTAGTAGTAATCGTTTAATTTCAGTATCAGGTGTTGGACAATTGAATTATGATGATTATGGCAATGTAAGTTCGTTAGGAACAGACCAATATATCTATGGTGCATCGGGAAATTTGAAGAATATTCAACAAGGCTCAAGTAATATATCTTATGAGTATGGCAATAATAGTTTGAGAGCATTACAAGATAAAGATGATTTTAAGCGTTACTATATTTATGGTAATGGAGACGATGTACTTTATAGCTTTGAACCAGGGTTTCATGGCAACAGTAGCGAATATCTTTACCTCGATAAGAGGCTTGTTGCGAGGTTAGATTGCGATAACAGTGATTTAGATTGGGATGGTGATGGTATACCGGGCTGTTTTGAGCGACGCTGGGGGCTCTCCGATGCAAATAGTCTAGATGGTACTCAGGATAATGATCAGGACGGTGTAACCAATGTTGCAGAGTACTTGCAAAGCACAGATATATTATCTCTGGTTGATGAGGATAATGATGGTATGTCTGATCATTGGGAAGTTTTTCATAATTTGAATCCTAGCTTGACCGCCGATGCATCTGAAGATGCGGATGGGGATGGCTTGACTAATCTATATGAGTACCAAAATGGTTTTGATCCGACTAAAAAAGCTGGTGCATCAGATTACAGCTATGCGTGGACCCAGCAGTTGGGTAATAGTGCCTTTGATCATGTGTCTAGCGTTGCAATTGATGAGTATGAAGATATATATATTGTGGGCAAATTTTATCACAACAGTGAATTGGTTTATGTGGCGGGCTTGACATCGGAAGGAGCGATAGCTTGGACACAAAATCAGGGCGTAGGTACCTATCCAATCGATGTGGAAACAGATTTAGATGGTGGCGTGTATGTCACCGGCGACAATGTATTCGTCAGTAAGTTACGACCATCTGATGGATATGTGATGGATACGTTTGAAATCAATGGTGTTACTGTAAATGATCTATCCGTGCGCGGAAATGCTATCTATGTGGTTGGTACCTATTCAGGCGTGGCTAATTTTAGCCGTACTGGAACAGATATACATGATGGTAGTCTCGGAAGAGGATTTGTCGCTAAGCTGGATCAGGAGTTGAATTTTCTTTGGACACGATCCATAGGAAATAATGAGAGCGTTTATGATGGACTGGTACCTAAAGGGGTTGCGACTGATATTGACGGAGACGTGTATCTGTCAGGTTTTTTTAAAGAGACAGCTAACTTTAATCCTTATTCTGCCGGTAGTGGACAGCAATTTACAGCGAATGCCGAGCGTAACCTGTTTGTAACAAAATGGAGCAGCAATGGGGACTATTTGTGGACAACAGTGCGAGGCAAGGAAGCTAATGAAAATTGGTTTAGCGGCCCAGAGGGAAAATATATTTATATAAATAAAGCCGGTAATCCTGTCGTTGGAGATAATATTAGGTTGACCGAGTATTCTATAAATGGTGCTGAGTTGGGAGAGTTTATGATAGCTGGGGCTGACACAACTGAAGTGGCAGAAGGCTTTAGTGAGATAAAGGTTACTTCAGGTGTGTTTAGCAATGTTGTTGATTTTGACCCATTAGGCACAGGTGATCCCCAAATATCAGGCAGCTCAGGGGTAGATAGTGATAGATATCTTCGTTTTGAAGACAAATACGGGTATTCGCATACGTATGTTTGGAATATAGAGAATCAATCGGTCAATATAACCGATATGGCCATTGATGGATTGGGTAGTCTTTATGTTGTCGGCAACTATTATGGTGAGACAGATTTTGATCCAACCTCTGCTACCGATATATTCAACCCTGTTGGGAGTCGAGATATATTTATTAGTAAGTATGTCAACGAGGGCTATGCTTCGTTGGTAGATAGCGATGCGGATGGTATTCTAGATGTAACAGACCTAGATGATGATGGTGACAATATTCCTGATGATTGGGAAATACAATATGGAATGGATCCGCTGTTTAATGATGCGGGTATAGACGTGGATGGAGATGGGTTAAGTGCACTCATGGAGTACAGTATAGGTACACGACCTGATGATAGCGATACCGATAATGACGGTCTGTCTGATGGCGTTGAAGTGGATATAGGAAGTAATCCTCGTGTGAACATTGCCGTTATGATAACAATTGTCACTAGAGTACTGCTGAATTAATTAAACAGAGAGGTGATAGATGAATAAGATTGTAAATTCCTCGTTATTAAGCTCGTCGGTATGTATTCGAATTGGTTTATTTATTGCGTTTTCTTTCTTATGTCTTGGTGTTAAAGCCGATGCAATAACCTATTACTACCCAGATATCGTTGGCACCCCAAGTATCGCTACTGATGAATACGGTACTGTGAAATGGCGAGAACAGTTTGAGCCTTATGGAACAAGGATTAATCAACCAGTAGCAAGTTTCGATAACGATGTTTGGTTTACTGGAAAGCTTCATGATGAAAGCACCGGTCTGACTTACATGAATGCTCGGTATTATCACCCGGCGATAGGGCGGTTTATGGCCATTGATCGAGTGAAATTTACAGAAGATAAGCCAGAAACATTTAATAGATATGCCTATGCTAATAATAATCCGTATCGATATATTGATCCTACTGGCAATATAGCAGAATCTGGCTGGGATGTTTTCAATATCGGTATGGGAGGCGTATCATTTGCGAAGAATGTTGCAACTGGAAACTGGTTAGGCGCTGCTTTAGATTTTGGGGGCATAGTTCTTGATACTGGAGCGCTTTTGACTCCTGGAGTGCCTGCTGGTGCGGCTACAGGTTTAAATGCTTATCGAGCAGGTAAGTTCACTTTTGACGGTACTAAGGTTGCTAATAAGGGCAACGTTCTTTTGGATAGTAGCGTTATAGCTAGTTTGAAAAAAAATCCAACACTTAATGGAAAGATTAAGCCTGGGGAAAATCCTGTTGTTTCTAACGTGACTGGGCCAGAGCTTCGGAATTCTGTCTCGAATGGTGGTAATCTAAAAGGGGTTCCTCGGGCCCTTGATAGCCTACCTGTGGTGAAGCCTGCTACTTCTGTAAATACTCGAATAAATATCCGATCTAAACTGCCTGCTGGTCGTGGAAGGTTTGGAGATGGTGTAATCGGTGCGCAGGCTGTAGAGGAGCAGCTACCTCTAATAACGAATGACAAAAACCTTGGTGGTGCAGTGAAAGCAGCGGGTGGTGTTGTTAGATAGTATAGTATCAAAGACATTTTTAGATAAAGCTAACACTTTTACAAAGAATTAATTTTCGGTGCGTTGAGGTGAATCATGTCTATGTTTGACTGGTACAAATTTACAGAAAACCCCCGGTGTCCAAAGTGCGGTACTGAGCTAAAAGAATGGCAAGGTAAAGATGGACCTTGCGCACTATTTGTATGGGAACAAGGGAAAAGTAACCCCATAAGTCAAGAAATTGAGGATGATGAAATTCGTTGGAGTGATGAAGATTTGCAGCGGTTTTTTCTACCAGATAGCTTTACCATATATTCTTACGATTGCGAGAAACATCAGCCAATAATAGCAGAATGCAAGTGTATAGACGGCGTATGGTTAGATTTTAAGTTCATACAGCCTGAATAAGTCGTATTTGCCGAAATGGGCAATAGGTTTGACGAATGTACCGAGATGGATGACCCTATATCTTTGCCTAGAAGAGTCACCGGGGGCAAGTATTGAATTAGTAATATAATATAGATACTATAAAATTTATTGTAAAAAATCACTTTAATTCGCTTCCCTAGCTTTCATGATCCCTTATTTCTGCTCAATAGTGGCAAAGAAGAAATAGGCGCCACTATGTAATAATTGATGCCAGTCTGCTTTTATCCTCATAATTCCACAACGAATTCGACGAGCGCGCAGCATATTTACCTTGATATTTACCCCTACCCCTTGTTAGGATGCCCAGTCTGTTGTCGGTAGCTCCCGTCATATCGGGTTCCCATGCTGGTGCTGATTAACAGCTATCTCGAATTTTTGTTATGAACAAGAACGTGATAACAGTCACAACAAAAAGCGGTTGTATCGAGAAGGAAAGTATTGAGAAAGAAAAGAGTATCGATAAGAAAAGTATCGAAAAAAATCGTAGGCGTTACTAATCGCAATTAATGCTGCGGTTGGCTATTCCACCTCTTCAATATCAACCTTTCTGAATCTTGCATGCTTTGACGCACGCGAAGGTCTGTGTATTGCTGCTAAGTGACTGACTTGAATATCAGCTGTGTATTTCTTATACCTTGGAGTTTAGTATGAAAGTAGTTGTGTTAGCGGTCCATTAACCCCAGCCTATACATCCCGACTAGCTTTCCGTAAGGTATCCCCATCCAAATGCCATGGCAGAAGCGCTTCGTAATCTTCTGTAGCGCGCAAAACTACGATCATACTTTACGCCAAATTAATATCGTACGATTTAGCAAATAATTCGCGATATTACCAAATTTCTGTTGTACGATATTG
>JANQMK010000448.1 GCA_028280085.1 Pseudomonadales bacterium | reverse complement strand
GTGGTTATTGCAACAAGCCGTGGCGTGGGAAAAGAAAGCTGAAGTGGCTATAAAAAAGGGCAGGGATGATTTAGCGAAAGGCGCATTGATGGAAAAGTCTAACTCGCTAAAAGAAGCAGAACTGAGTAAGCAAGAATTAGAAACGTTGCAAGCTAATATTAACAGCCTAAATCAAGATATCAGTAAGCTACAGAATAAAATTGATGATGCAAAGGCAAGGCAAAAGGCGCTATTGATGAGAGCGAAGACGGCGCAAACCCATCTTGGCGTAAAACGGCAGTTAGAGAAAAATGGTACTAATGAAGCCATGCTCAAATTTGAACGATTTGAGCGTAAGCTGAATGACATGGAAGCGCAGGTGGAAGTTTATGATTTAGGCCAGCAATCTTTAGCCAATGAGATTGAAGCGCTTGAAGCAGAGGATCAAGTTGACCAGGAGTTAGCAGCGATGAAGGCGCGGCTGAGTAGCGCGGGACAGAATAATAGTGAGGCAAAGTAACAGTGAAGCAAAGTAACAGTGAGGCGGAACAATATGAGACTTAGGAGTATGGGGCCTAGTCAATTGAGAAAAAGTCAATTGAGAAAAAGTAACATGAGATATAGTAACAATAGCGCAGACTAGTAACTTGAACAGGGATAAAAATGGCTTCATTTATAAACTCTATATTTGTACCACTAATACTTATTATTGTAGTCGTCGCGCCGCTGTGGATTATCTTTCACTATCTGTTTGGCAAGCAGTCTGGGCGTCGGCTCTCGAAAGAAGAAAATGAACAACTGGAATCGCTGGCGCAAACAGCTGAAGCGATGGCTGCACGAATTGCAGCATTAGAATCAATACTCGATGCAGAAACACCTAATTGGAGGGACAAGCAATGAACAATTACTATGTACAACAACAGTCTTCACTAGATGTAGGTCGTGAGATGATATCTGGTATCTTTGCAGGAATCTGTATACTTGGTACTTCTTTGTTAGTAATCGGCTTTCCGACTTTACTATTGGCGCTGGTATTGTAATGCAAAATAGTATTTTCCGTACCGATGTTTATACCATTTTTTAATTGTTAGGAAAAAATGAATGGCATCTCAAATCAATATATTACTTATTCTTGTGATTACTGTGCTAGTACCTGTCTGGCTAGTATTTCACTTTATGGTAGGCCGTCGACGGGAACGGCGACGATCTAAGATAGTGCAAATGCGAGCCAATAAGCTACAGGTCTTGCAAGGACAATTTGATGTACTTGAACAAAGGCTAAGAGATATGGAGTCTTGTGTTACTTCGCCTTCGTTTGAGCTGGAAAGAGAAATCAATAATCTAAAAGAGTAGCCTAATAAGTTAGCTCTTATTTTTATTATCTTGTTGCTTGTTGTTGCGATTCTATCTTTGCTATTTCTTCCTCGGTAAGATGTCATCTCACTGACACGATATTCCTCAATAGTTAATGTCAGTTTATAACCCAGCTAAATTTTTTGTGGGCCTATTTTGATTTTTACCATTGACACCGAGTAGGCTTTTTCTTGTCATTGTACGGCGTTCTTCCGTTAACCTAAAAAGATGATTAAAGTGCGCTATCTCGTTTGGGTTTTGCGCGCGATAGAGGTCTCTAGCTTGTCGTACGTTTAGTAGGTGCTGTTCAATATTCTGTTTAGATAATTTGATACCAAAATCTATTGGTACATTCAATTGATTCAGTGAATTGCCTAAAATTTTATTTAGTACAAGAGCGCCTGTTTCTGATTTGTAGTGCGACATTTCCCAATAGTAGCGCATTTGATTTGAGGCATTTTTATCGGGGATTTGTTCGGTGGTAATGCTGTTGTAGCCGCCGAAGTCCCACAGCTGTACTTTAGCTTTGCTGTTTTCTGAAATCGATTCGACAATGTCTACCATGCGTCTTTTCCATGATTCATAGCGGGGGTACATACCCAGTGCGTCGTAAGTTTCAAATTGCAATGCGTGAAGTGGTGACATGAAGACAATCACTTCAGTACCAGAGTCAATAAATTGCTGCAAGCGTTCCTCAAATAATCGTTCAGTCGCTTCACTGTATTCGAAGCCTGCGTAGGCTTTGTTTGATAGTGCTCGCTTTAACTCTGCGTCAAACGTCGTTCGATTATCTATTTTAAGCCCATTAGTATCAAAATAGCCGTAGTCGTTACTGTGCTTGTAATTGATATCCTTCAAGTTAAGATAAAGACTGTTTATTGAAAAATAGAAGGTCTTAAAACTCACTAAATAGTTTATCAGACCCTTGCGGTATCCCCAGTCTGAATTAAAGAGTGATTTGTCATAAGCTGGCCCAACTTCGCCGCGGCGAAAGATAGGCATTTCTATGCCAATGATTAGTCGGTCTAGACGTTGCTCGCGGTGAATGTAGCCTAGTACCTGATATAGCTCGGGCATATTGGTAGTAGGTAGCCCCATGTTATATACCTTATCGTTGGCAAGTAGCCTATGTTCGGGATTGATTCCCATTAGCGTACGAGATGTACCTAAAAAAATGGTGTCGTAGTTATTTTGTCTTAGCTTAAGCGATTTTTCTACTCGGCCACCGTTGGCGTGAAAAGGTTTTAAGCTATTAAGTTGCAAGGGTACATTACGCTGAGGATCAACCCATAGGTTGACTATAACAACTAGGACAATAAAACTTAGGCAGGTCATGATATAGTATTTGAAGTTTTTCGCCGTGTATATCATTCGTCTTCAGTCCTTACCTAAACAATGGCTAATGGAATCAACCTGTATGGTTTTTTAAAATTGAAAATAAAGAAATTCACTGTCTTGAGTTAAGCTACCGATAACCGTAAGAAACACCAAGCCGAGCACTATGGCCCAACTAGTGCTGGGTCGCCAGCTAAGCCAAGGTTGATGTGCTCTATTTTTACATGCGTTAAAATCTAATGCTGGTTCGAAACGCCGCATAATCTCCTGTGTATTTGGCAATAGCCAAACAATGAGTAGTGCAGGCGGGATAAATGCTGCCTGCATTATATTAAAGTGACCGCCTGTACCGAGACCGTTTAAGCCTGTCATGCCTGCAATGATATTGAGTGCACCGCTAGTACTTTCAGCGCGGAAAAACACCCAGGCCACCACGATCGCGAGGAATGTGATGGATCGTGAAAGCAGTCGGGTTAGCCAAATGCTTTGTCGGTTAGCGCCAAAAAGCTTGGTTGTTAGATATTGCCAACCATGGTTGATAATGAGATAGACTCCATGTAAACCACCCCAAATTACAAAAGTCCATCCTGCGCCATGCCATAGGCCACCGAGCAGCATGGTCGCCATTAAATTAGCATATCGACGTGCATAGCCTAGTCGATTACCGCCTAGCGGGATATAGATATAGTCACGCAAAAACCGAGATAGGGTCATATGCCAGCGGCGCCAAAATTCGATGATATTGGTGGCTTTATAGGGCGAATGAAAATTGAGAGGCAGTATGATGCCAAATAGACGAGCGATGCCTATTGCCATATCGGAATAACCTGAAAAATCAAAATATAACTGCAACGTGTAAGAGAGAGAGGCGGTCCAAGCATAAAGAAAGTTGATAGTTGCACCCTGATCAGCAGCGGTGAATGTTAAGGGCACATTTACTGCTAGATTGTCCGCAATAGCAACTTTTTTAAATAGGCCAATACAAAATATGGTAATGCCGATAGTAAAATTTGCGATACTAAAGTGTTTTGCAGCTGTACTTTCGAACTGAGGTAACATTTCTTTGTGGTGTACAATCGGTCCAGCGATTAACTGAGGAAAGAAGGTGACAAATAGGCAATAATGCTGGAATCGATATTCTTTTGTTAAACCGCGAAAAGCATCCACCAAATATGCAATCTGTTGAAAGGTAAAAAAGGAAATCGCTAGCGGTAGAATAATGGCACCAATATCAAGATTTTTATTAAATACATAATTGAAATTTTCAACAAAGAAATTGGCATACTTGTAGTAAACCAGTAAGCCTAGATTAAAAGTAATTCCCAGCACTAGCAGGGTACGCCTAGACCGAGTAGTCTTGATTTCGCTGCTGACGGCGAGCGCTTTTCCGATATGAAAATTGATTAGTACCGAAATAATAATAAGAATGACGTACCAAGGGTTCCACCAGCCGTAAAAGAAAAGCGATGCCGATATCAGCCATGTAAAGCTGCTATAAGTACTCACCCTTTTGGCTAGGAGGTAGTAGCACAGTAATGTAACAGGCAGAAATAGGAATAAAAATTCGTAGGAATTGAACAGCATAGTATTCTAGTTTTATAGTAATTGTTATCAGGGTTTAACCACCAAATTTGTTATCCCATCTTAATATGTGTTTGGCAGATGCCATATTAATTAACAATGATCTGTGCCAAGTCGTTTATCTTTGAGTGACGATTACATGATGGGCTCTTTGTAGTTGTTGTTTCCTCATCTATCATAGCGGTTTCTCGCGCAATTTAGGTTGCTTTTTATGCAAAAATAATCATAATGACTGTGGTGTCTATAACTTTGGTAGTAATCAAAACGTAGTTGATAGTCGATCTCTTCTTGCTATCCTCTATAAAAAACACCGCACCCTTAAAGTAATAAGGGCTCTCTCTTATATAAGACGTATCTCAGCGTGTTTTCCGGACAAAAAAGTATGAAGGGTTAGATACCAGATTATTTTTAGTTGAGGTCACTAGATGTTTATTGACGAGGGTGTGTCAGGTGGTAGATAAGCGTGCAATAGTAAGATGTAACCTTTAAGCATATAGGTATAGGACGATAGTTATAGATTATCAGTATTAAACCTTGGTTAAGCAGCTATACTAACTATATGCTGTCTAAATGGGGTTGCTATTAGTCAGCGTAAAAAAGAAGTCAATGCAATTAGATACTAATCAATTAGAAAATATGAAGTCTGTTACCAGCGTTTGTCAGCGGGTTAGTCACTATCGACCGCGTAAGTTATTTTGTCGCCGTTATCTACAACGATGTGCCGTTAATCTGGTATTGCGTGAGAATCCGGCTAATGGTTTGGTTGAAGTTTTGATGATAAAACGTGCCCACCTACCTGGAGACCCTTGGTCGGGCCACATGGCATTTCCCGGTGGTCGTCGCGATAAAATAGATGTTTCAAATTGGCATGCGGCTAAACGAGAACTGTTTGAAGAAGTCGGGATTGATGCTGATAAATCAACCGATTATGTTGGCCGCTTGTCAGACATCGCATCCACGGCCCGTTTAATTCATAGACCTATGGTAATTACCCCCTATGTGTTGAGGGCTACAGAAGAATTGCGTTTTAGACCCAATGCCGAAGTGGCAGATACTGTTTGGGTGCCGTTGGCTTTTCTCAACAACTACTATAACCGTGATCAGATGGTGTGGCGAAAAATGGGGGTTAATTTAAAGTTGCCATGTTATTTTTATGAGAATCAGCGGATCTGGGGAATGTCGTTGTTAATGTTGGACGAGCTTTTACATTGTTTGCAGAATAGCTCGCGTAAATCGTTTTATCCCTTCAAAAATAAATCACAAAGTGCCAATCGGATACTGCGATAGCTGCGTTGTATTCCCACATCGACGCTTTGTTGCTAGCGTCTTGCGACTAGAACAGACGAAGAGGGTAACACTTGTCCCATTTGTTAAGAGCTGATTATTCAGAGGTGCTCTAGGTTTTACTTTTTTCAAAAGCTGCCAGTTGTTCCGGGGTTGCCTCCGTTAAATATAGCTTTTTCCACTCGCTATAAGGCATACCATAAATAGCTTCCCGTGCAGCCTCATAGTCGATGTCTTCACCGAGTTCTTGGGCGGCGGCGCTGTACCATTTTGATAAACAGTTGCGGCAAAAGCCGGCGAGGATCATCAAGTCAATATTTTGTACGTCCTTTCTCTTGTCGAGATGAGCGACTAGTGCTCGGAAAGCAGCCGCTTCAATGTGAGTTTTAACCTCGTTATCCATAGGGGTAAATGCCTCTTGTTGCATTGATGCTAGACGACAGATATTAGTTTATCTCAGCTCTATTATCTATGATACACTTTTGCAACACGGGTGGCGGCACTAGACCCTATTATTCGCTAGACCCTATTATTTCAGTACTCTAGATATTCCAGTATGCTGGATACCTCAATACACTAGATATCCTAATACGTTAGGCACTTCAATCGTCTAGAGAGGGCCTTAAAAGAGTTTCTTAAAACAGCTGTTTGTATCGATGAGTGATCTTAAGTTTAACAATACGTTTAAAGCGTTGGGTAGTGCCTTTTATACTGAGGTACAACCGCAAGGGCTGCCCAATCCACAATTGATTGGCTGTAATAGTCGTGCCGGTAAATTAATAGGGCTCGGACAAGACCAACTTACCAGTGAGTGGTTTTTAGCGATGCTGTCGGGTAATTGCCTGCCACATGGCTGTGAACCACTTGCCATGGTTTATTCTGGCCATCAATTTGGCCACTATAATCCCCAACTAGGTGATGGTCGGGGCTTGCTATTAGGTCAAGTTGAGGGTGAACATAATCATTGGGACTTGCACCTAAAGGGGGCTGGCTTAACGCCTTATTCTCGTCATGGCAACGGTAGGGCGGTATCGCGTTCTACTATTCGAGAATATCTCTGTAGCGAAGCTATGTTTGGCTTGGGTATTCCAACGACTCGGGGACTTGCTATTGCTGGCAGTGATCTTCCCGTTTATCGCGAGACGGTTGAGACCGGAGCTGTACTACTGCGTTTAGCAGAGTCCCATGTCCGCTTTGGCTCGTTTGAATATTTTTACTATACAGGCCAACACGATCTGGTTGTAAAATTGGCAGACTATGTCTTGGCGATTAATTTCCCTCATTTGCTTGATTGCAGTCATCCCTACAAAGCACTGTTTACCGAGGTTGTTCAGTCTACGGCAAAACTGATTGCCCACTGGCAATCAGTTGGTTTCTGTCACGGCGTTATGAATACCGATAATATGTCGATTTTGGGGCAAACATTTGATTATGGCCCGTTTGCCTTTCTTGATGATTATGATTACGGCTATATTTGCAATCATTCTGACTATGATGGACGTTATGCCTTTAATCAACAACCCTATATTGGCCTATGGAATTGCCATGCGTTAGCACAAACATTTAGTCAGTTGGTGGATGAAACCGATATTAAGTCAATCTTGGCAAGTTATGAGCCAACGTTAATGCAAACCTATTGGCAGTTAATGTCAAAAAAATTAGGCTTCATCATACAGCGGGAAGAAGATAAATCGTTGATTGGTGATTTATTAAAACTAATGGAAAAAAACAACGTAGATTATAGCATTTTTTTTCGCTAGCTTTGTTTTTTTGAACCAGATAAAAAAAATACTGCAATTAAAGCATTGTTTCCTCAGCAAGAGGCGATAGAGAGATGGCTGTTAGCTTACCAAGAGAGGTTGCTTAGTGAAGGATGTAATCCAGAACAGCGCTATGTTGCGATGAAAGCAATTAATCCAAAGTACATTTTGAGAAACTATTTGCTGCAACAAGCTATCGATTTAGCAAAGGAGAATGACTTTAGCTTGGTCAGCCAATTGCTTGATATGTTGCAAGCGCCTTACGACGATAAACCAGAATATGCTGGCTATGCTAAACCGCCGCCTGCTTGGGGAAAAGGTATGGCAATTAGCTGCTCCTCGTAATCGGTTGCAACTAGCCGCTTAGTGTTACGGAAAATCTAAATAGGTGTTACGGAAAATTTAAATCGGAGATGCGATGGACTATCAGCTCTATATGTTTGATTTCGATGGTACATTAGCGGATATCTATCCTTGGTTTTCTGGTATTTTTAATGGTTTGGCAAAGAAGTATGGTTTTAAACCTGTTTCTAAAGCTGAGGAAGACACGCTGCGGTCAATGAATATTCGTGAAATTTTCGCCTATATCGGCTTGCCAATATGGCGCGCACCGCTGATTGCAGCAGATGTGCGTATGCAAATGAAAATGGCGATCGGCGATATCCAGCTATTCGATGATATTGGGACTTTATTGAATGATGTTGCGCGTAGCGGGGCTGAAATTGCCATCATTAGCTCTAATACTGAAAACAACGTACGTGCTGTGCTTGGCGAACCCTATGCTAGGCTGATTAACTATTTTGCTTGCGGCGCATCGATTTTTGGTAAATCTGGTAAAATTAGTCATGTGATCAAGCAAAGCGGATGCGAGCCGACAAACGCTATTTACATCGGTGATGAAATAAGGGATATTGCTGCCGCAAAAAAAAATAACGTGGTCGCCGGTGCTGTGGTATGGGGCTACAATAGTGTTGATGCTATTAGGACCGAACAACCTGATCGATTATTTTATACTGTGCGTGATATTCATTAAAACTGACCGAGGTTTAAGTGTCCAACTGCTGATGCCGCTGGTGGTAGGTTACAATACTCTTGCCAATAGCAATCAATAAACCAAGTCCAATGATGACGATCAGTTGATGACTGATGGGCGCCGTCATGAACCATGCTAATCCAATAAATGGCCATAAGCATAAGCGCGTTACTGCCTTAGCGACTGGATGTTTAGCTATCCAATTTGCTAGTGAAGGCGAATATTTATAGTACTGCTTAACAAACCAGTTTCCAGCGGTAAATGAAAGCAGCACTTCGTCGCGAAAATTCCGAAGAATGTGGAGATGGCTGTGTTCATAGGAACCGTAGGCCGCTGTTGCAATAAAGCAGCCTTCAATAGGTGGATTTACTACTGGCTCGCTATAGTCGTAGGTATAATCATCATAGTTCCAGCTGCCATTGATGTATGTCCACAGTCTGACATTGATAGGCGTGCCGTCGGTTGGTAGCCCGGTCACTGTTAGCTCGGTTTGATCAACGGGTGCGGTAGCTCGAATGTTGTCAGAACCTTCGCCATTGGTGCCGATGATCAGGTCGAAGTAGGTAGCATCAATTGGACGATCCCATTGAAAAGTGACTGAGGATGACGAATAGGTGCTGCCTGGGGTTGGCTGGAGTAGTTTTGCTTTGATAATCACATTGCCACTAGTGATTGGATACATGTTAAATTGTTGGTTGTCGAAATAGTTGATTCTGTTAGGTACGGTTTGTATAACAGTATTATAAAGTGAATCAGATATTCTATCGGCACGATAGGTGATTGCGAGGTAGAGTAGGAAGGTCTCTGCAATATCTTCTATTTGAGGATTATCTCGGGCATAGGTGGAAATAAATTCATTATCTGCATTTTGTGCAGCTACCCAACCAGCCGAAGATGCATGATCTGCATCTAATGATGTATGGGAGGCCTCGTGTACCAATGTTTCTTCTAAAATACCGTCGGCTTCATACAATGCTGATTGCCCGGTATGGATAAGAATAGACGAATTGCCTCCGCCGAACGGCTCAACACCTTTATGGATCCATAGCTCGTCGACATCTCGACGCAGTTGTGTCGGAAGTTGGCCGACGGCAATAGCATATTTATTTGCTTCCGCCAGAGCGGCATCAGTGCTGCCGAATTCTGGGTTGACTTGAGCTTCGCAGCGTAATCCATCGTCAAAGGTGATATCGAACAGGTAGGCATTAATGGTTATCCAGTTATCGACCCTTCTGTCAAAGACCTGCCTATTACCTCGCCCCGTATAGGTGATGTTTTGGAAGGTCGAAGGGTCTGAAGGAGTAATAATATCGCGGTCTAGAAAAATTGTACCGGAGTAGGGTGGCACCGCATGAGCAACCGTTGATATTATCATCGCTATCGAAATTGCTAGATAAACCACCTTATATTTTAGATGATCAGTCATTTTCTGCCCTGCGTCTCCTTCCCATCTAAGCCTAGCTTCAGTCTTTGCTAATTAGCACTTGTCGTGCGCGTCGTCGCTGCTTGATAATAAGATGGCACATAAAGGTGAGAAGAATTAGCCCTGTAAGTATGGCAAATTTTTGGTAGATAGAGGCTAAGCTAAACCAAGCTAAGCCAATGACAGGCCACAGCGCTATCTGTGTGGTTACTTTAACTGTATTGTGGTTAGCAATCCATTTGGCAATGGGAGGCGAGTAGTTATAATACTGCTCAACAAACCATTGACCTGCTGCAAATGAAAGTAGGATCTCATCGCGAAAATTACGCAATATATATAGATAGTCATGTTCGTAGGAACCATAAGCAGCGGTGGCAATAAAACATCCTTCAATGCCAGTGGTGGGTGGTGTTGTACTACTTCCTTCATCGACACTGGTGTAGGTGTAGTCGTTGAATGCTGAACCTGAGCTACTCAATGTTGTTAGACGAACATAAACAGTACTACCGTCGGATGGCAGGCCGCTGACAGCGAGTGAAGTGTTTGTTGTGGTAGACGATGAACGGATATTGTCTGAACCTGGCCCGTTGGTACCGACAATGAGATCATAACCTGTTGCACTCGTAGGGCTATCCCAATTGAAAGTGATGGTGGTAGAGTCCAGTGTGCCATTGGGGGCAGGACTCTGCATCGTTGCTTTGGGTGTAGTGCTTGTATTGCCAGCCGCTGTGTAGGTGTAGGTCTGATATTGCCAGTCAACAATATAGGTCCACAAAACTACATAGATAGTGCTGCCATCGGTAGGCATATTACTGACAGTGAGCTGGGTGTCATTAAAAACAGAACTAGAGCGAATATCGTCGGAGCCATGTCCGGTAGTGCCAATAATTAGATCGAAGTCGATGGCAGACGCTGGGCGGTTCCATGTGAAGGTCACGGTAGGGGATTCGAAGGTGGAACCTGGTAGGGGGCTTTGCATTTCAGCATAGGGTGTAAAGCCAGAACCGGCTGCAGTGTAGGTATAGTCTAGAGCTTCCCACGTGGTGGTAAAAGTCCAGAGACGCACAAAGATGGGACTGCCATCAGTAGGCAGTCCGTCAACAGTTAGTTGGTTGGTGTTGACGACATTGCTTTGACGGATGTCGTTAGAGCCGGCACCGTTGGTACCGACAATCAGATCATAAGCTGTCGCTCCCTGTGGCGTAGACCAAGTAAATGTAGTTGATGAAGCTAGCAGCTTTGAGTTAGGAGGAGGGCTTTGAATTTCTGCCGCTGCAAGGACTGAAGTCGCCCAGCAGGAGTAAAAACAGAGTAGACAGGTTAACGTAGTTCTGATTATCTGGCTTGAGATATGAGAAGTCATTGATTTACAGCCTCGTTTGATATTCTTGGTATTCTAATTATTGTTATGTTTTTCTTGATGCCTGAGGATTGGAGGGCTTGTCATGCCGAGTTTAAAACGTCTAGCTATCTACTTTTACTTTATTATTATCCTGCGTTTTCCTATCTATCTATTTAGTTTGTATTGCGCGTTAGCCGCTAAACACTGCTAGCGTGTTTTAGGTCTTGAGTATATTACTAAAGGCGTTCTCGTTAACGAGCCATAGTCCTTAACTATTACTCTTTTTCTGTTTTTATTCGCTAAATGAGAACTGGTTCGCAGTGCGGTTTTTTTGATCATAATCTCTATATTCTCACTTCACTGGTGTAAATTGGGCAGGTATGAGAGGTAAATGATTAAATACATAAATAGACTTTTTGCAGTTTAATACGCTATTAGCTGCCGCTATGTCATATACCAGCTTTGAATGTTGTGGCGTATTTTTTTCTGCAGACTGGTTGAAAATGTCTGGGGCAATGAAAAGCCTTTTTGTGGTTTGACACCTTGGTCCAATGCGTTATTCTACCAACCCAATTTTATTATATGAATACAGCTTCAATGTCTATTGTTCTTCATCATTATCCATTTTCTCCTTACTCTGAAAAGCTCCGCGCTTTGTTAGGTTATACGGGTTTAGCTTGGCATTCGGTAATTACGCAAGAAATGCCGCCTAGGCCACTGCTTGAATCATTGGCAGGAGGCTATCAGCGGATTCCTGTGGTGCAGTTGGGGGCTGATATTTTTTGTGATTCTAATCTCGTGGCGAATGAGTTAGCAGAGCTGAGTAATAACCCATTGTTATCCCATGAAAGGTCGACACTAGAAATAAAGGCTTTTATTCGAGAGGTAGAAGCTACCGTTGTTTTTGCGGGAATATTTTCCGCTAATGGAAAAGCCTTGCGTAGAAAAGCTATGGCAAGTATGAGTAAGTTAGATTTAATTCGATTGCTATATGATCGTTTTAATTTAGGGCGTAAGGCATCAGTCAGCCTGCCTGGTGCTAAGGCTTCAAGAAAAATTCTAGAGGCCCATCTCGATAACTTGGAGGATCGTTTATTAGTAAATAATTTTCTATTTGGTAGTGAGCTGACCTTGGCGGATTTTGCGACTTATCATCCTCTATGGTTTGTGCGCGATTTGGGAGAAAAAACTTTTATTCAGCAATATCCTAGAGTCAATGCCTGGATGGATTGCATTCGTGAATATGGTCATGGCAAGATGTTTGAGTTAGCTGGTGATGAAGCATTACATATCGCGAGAGACAGCGAACCTCGAGCTATAGCCGACGTTTATAAAGATAGTCCCCTGATTGGTAAGATTGTCAACGTGGCACCTACTGATTATCGACAGACTGTCACTCAAGGAGAGTTAGTTGGTGTGACTGATTATATGTGGATTTTACGGCGTGAAGATTCTATGGTGGGGAGGTTGCATGTACATTTCCCACGGCAAGATTTTAAATTAGCTTAAGGGCAATGAACCGCGGGTTATGATTCAAGACATCTATATGCTCCCTGTTTTATATGCTACCTGTTCAACGCGGTCATTAACGCTCCACGGGATAAATTACCGACTATTTAGTCTGTCATTTATCCCGAGTAGTGTGGTACTGCTTTTATGCAGGTTGCTGTTGCTGAGCTATAGGCGCTGCGTAAGGTAAATGCTTCACAATAGGCCGTTCTTCATTTAATGCTAGTAACTCATGATTCACCGCTTGATTAACAGCAGCGAGCATTTGCAAATTTTCTCTCTTTCTTTGCTTGAGAGATAAACTGTCGCTACTGTATTTCAGCGTTATAGGCTCAGCTGGCTTTAAGCGAACACGAGGAAAAAAAATAGGATACGAGTAAAACAAATCGATATAAATATTAGTTACCAGAAATAATGCCCAAGCCAAGATAGAATCCATCCAACCGGTCCAATAGAATATGGTCAAATTGATAAAATGATTAAGCGACACAGGAAATCCAGGCCAAAATTCTCCAGCACGTAATTTAATGAGCCCGGTATATTTTAAAATTGCTTTACTCTCCCACAGAATAGGCGTTACCTCATGTAAACCAGCACAAGCTATTGGGTAAGTTTTAACACCAAGAGTTGCTGCCGCATGGACGAACCAGGTTTGCTCTTTTTGATAAAACTTGCCATTTAAATAACATGTTTTGTACATGCGGGTTTCATTGCGATGCCAAATAGATCTCAGTTGGTCAGTATTTCCTCCGGGTACAATCACTGCCCAATGACCATCAGCTAAACAGCGGCGAAGTGCGTGGATAGAAGAGACTTTAAAGCCTATTCGGCGTACAAAAAAACCGATTATGGGTACACGAAAGACGCGTTCATCAGACATGAAGGCAAGCGCGTCTTCTCGCTTAAAAACGTTGTACCATAAGTGTAATGCCAGCAATACGTCGATAATGCCCCAAAAACCGTTGCTGTGATTTGTTACGATCAAACCTGATTGAGAGAAATCATAGGTTTTGGCAAGGTCGTATTCTGATTTGTAGCGAAATATTTTTGTAACGATAAAACCGTAGATACGGCCTAATTTTTTACAAAATTCAACGTCAGCGCCGTAGTGATCAGTTGCAATGATTTGTCCCTTAGTAGTGGTATGACTTGCCTTATTATGTTTCATTTTTTGTTCCTAAGTCGTCAATTAAGTCGTCAATTGAATTTGTATGAAAAATACGTCCATTTTGCAAAAAAAGCACCTAATAAAAGCATGATAAGCAACATATACTCAAAATGTTTAATACAACTATTGATACTAATCAATTAATAGCAGTACTCCTTTTAATACTATGGGCACTATAACTTTAGGAGTAAGATATCTTACCGTCATTGTACAGTGTCAATACATCGTTTAACTACTTAAACGGTTTTAGGGATTATCTCCTTAAATCGTTTTTCATAAGTTGATTGGGTTTAATTTCACGTGATAGTATAACTAAAAGCCCATAATTTAAAGTACTGTGTTGACGTAGACATATCTAGTAATACAGATTTCAAAGCGTAGCTGTCTAAAACGCAGTTATTTAAAACCCATCCAGGATTGGCTGTTCCTTCCTTCCATCTAACGAAGATAGGATTATACTTTTATGACAGTACAAGATTCTGATACTACCATTGACACTATCTCGTCTCATTCCCATTTTGAGAACTTCAGCATAAAAGACCTATTAAATGACGGGACAGATCTCGATTATAGAGTCAATCAGTTTAATAACATCAAAGAATCCAGCGGTGATATTTACCGAAAGCTTTATCGTAGGGAAACTCTCGCTGGTATGGATAACAGAGTTGTGGTGAGCGATCCAATCACTGGTGACGCACGCACTATGACTATGTTCGGTTCAAATAATTATCTTGGTATGGCCAATCATCCTCGTGTGATCGAAGCGATGCGCCGGGCTGCACTGACTCATGGCGTTGGTGGGGGCGGTTCGCCACTCTTGTGTGGTACATCTAATATTCATGATCAGTTAGAGAAAAATCTATCTTCGTTTAAAGGCATGGACGAAACTGTGCTTTTCTCTTCTGGCTTTGCAGCTCAATTGGGTTGGACAAAAGCGCTTATCGAGAAAAATGATATAGTGTTTATGGATGCTTATAGCCATGCTTCTTTTCAAGAAGGAGTGGAGTTAACTCGCTGTAAACGGGTTCCGTTTAAGCATAATGATATGCGAGACTTACGCCTCAGGCTGACAAAATTTCGTAAAAAAGGTACCACCGCTTGGATATTTGTTGAAGGTGTCTACTCTATGCATGGCGATATTGCCGATTTAGCAACGGTGGTTAAATTGGCGAAAGAGTTCGACTGTAAGATCGCTGTTGACGATGCCCATGGTGTCGGTGTGCTTGGTGCCACTGGAAAGGGTATTGTGGAACAATGTCATGTTGACCCTCAGGCGATTGATATTTATTTAGGTACGTTTAGCAAAGCTTTTGGTACTGTTGGCGGTTTTGTCTGTACGTCTAAGCGCTACGCTGATTATATACGTTGGCTGGGTAAGTCTCATATGTTCTCTGCCTCGTTGCCTGTGCCGACGGTAGCTGCGATCAACGAGTCCCTTGAAATCTTAAAGGAAGAGCCAGAAAGATGTGAGCAATTAAGGCAGAACGTCAAGTATTTGGTTGAGGGTTTTAGAAAAACGGGAATTGACACCTCAACGCAATCTGCCATTGTACCAATTGTCATACCCGTGGGTGCAAATGCTAGAAAAATGGCCGTAGAGTATGATAATGAAGGTGTTTTTGTTAATTTAGTGGAGTTTCCGGCTGTTCCCATTGACCAGCAGCGTTTCCGCATTACAGTCATAGCTACCCATACACAAGATGACCTCGATCAGCTGATTAAAATTACGCATAAAATATTTAAAAATAATGAACTGCTGGTCTGACGTTTAATCGCAAAAAACACCGATAAGTCTTAGAGTTTTTTTGGTGCATTAATGAAATCAGCCTATAGCGTTATTGAGCCTCCAGTTGCCTTTTGCCTAAAATGGCCCAGGATGAGTTTCGGTTTATTTATTCTGGTGACATTATTGCTATTGCATCCCGCTTCTTTGGTACCTGTTAACTATAACTATGAGTCGATGCTCAATAAAGAACGAATAGTTACGCAACAGTTTAACAAAGTCAATAAAGAGCATCCTATAGCCCCCCACATTGTTGTTTTAATAAAGCCAGAGACAAATAATATTTTTGACAAAGCCACTGCTACGAAAGTAGCGCTTTTGGCGATTGAATTAAATCAGATAGATCATGTCGTTCAAACAGATCATATTTTTAATTTATCCGTTGGCTATCATAATGGTTCGAACTACGAATTTAGCAAACTTGAAAATGTTATCCTTATTGATTTTCTCGCGCTACGTTCTTCCGCTGAATATTACCAACTGTTGGGTATTCCTGCAGCCGAGCGTATGCTGTTTTCCGAAGATCAAAAACAGCTACTACTGGTTCTAAAGGTTAATAAGTCTATTAAAGATATTAGTGAAAAGCGCCTCATTTACGACAAAGTGCTAGCGACGATAGACAACTACCAAATGCAGAACCCACAGGATGAAGTATCTGTTACTGGCTATATTCCACTGCAGATGGCAATGATTGAAGCCGAAACGACAGACTATATAGTGTTATATCCAGTTATGTTTATTGTGTCACTACTGGTGCTTATCCTTATATTTCGCTCAATATGGATAACTATTTTTATTGTTACTAGTTTAGTCATGACAATTATTACAACATTGGCCGCTATTACTGCTCTAGGTTACGAATTAAATCAGCTTTCCTCAGTAGCGCCGCTCATTGCATTTGTCATATGTCTACTAGACTATATTCATCTTACCCTACATTACAAACAGGGATACTCTGCTTCCCACAACCAAGTCACGGCTATTACCCAAAGTCTTCAGGCAAAAATAGCGCCAATTTTAATCACGAAATTGACAACCATTATTGGGTTTTTGGCGCTCAACTTTTCCGAGAATCCGTCAATTAACACCTTAGGCAATGTTTCCGCGATGGGGATTGTGATTGGTTGGTTTTATCTAACGTTATTTTTCCCTAGCGGTTTTGCGTTGTTCGATTTCAAAAATTTATCAAAAAAAGAAGATGTTATCGTTGGTAAAATCATGGCATTTATCCGTAATACAGTACTGCGCCGTTATAAGCTAATTGTTGTATCGCTCACTTTATTTGCTATTTTCTGCTGTTTTTTTATTAATGATAATTATTTTAACGATAATCTGTTTTCTTATTTGCCTAACAACCCTGACATTAGTGAGCTCGGTAATAATTTTCACCATTCGTTTAACGGCTTATACACAAATTTTTATTCGATTAAGCCTATTAGCAACGAAGGGTTGTATTCGAAAAAGACCTTGTCTGAGTTAGAGGAAATTTCCCTTAAGTTAGAAAAGCACCCACATATTATTGAGGTCAGTTCGTTGCTTACTCAGTTACAGAGCTTAAAACGATCTTTGTTTCCTCAACAGAGCGCCAACGAATTTGCTTTACTTAACGATAATCAAGTAAAGGAAATGGAAATACTTTTTAAAATCAATACGACTGAAGCTGACCAAACTCAATTTATTTCTTATGATTCCAACAATTTGTTGCTTCAAGTTGACGTCACAAAACTTTCCAATAGAGAAATACTTGATCTTCATCAGTTTACTACAGAGGTTATTGAACATTCTGAGTTTTTTAAGATAACAAGCGCCGGCTCAGAAACCCTATTGTTTGCTGATTTAGGTGCCAGTGTCGTGCAGGAAATGCTATATGGTTCGGTTTTTACATTTATTGCTATTACTTTGGTAAATTACTGGATATTTAAATCCCTTTTTCTTGCTGGTTTGAGCTTACTAACTAATGGCTTACCCATGCTAGTGGCCTACGGCGTCTGGGGTATATTTTTTCAAGAAATGAACGTTGCTGCAGCAATGAGCTTTTCTATTGCGTTTGGCTTGATCGTTGATGATACAATTCATATGCTTTATGCACTAAAGATGGGTTTCCAGTCACATAAAGACAGTGACAAGGCTATTCAATTTGCAATAAATTATGCCGGTCCTGCTATCTTAACCTCGACCATTACCTTATGCTTAGGGTTAGTGACAATATCTTTGTCACAATTTGGTCCTAATCAGACAATGTCTACCATTGTTATATCCATTGCTATAGCAGCGTTATTGTATGATTTATTTCTAATACCCTCATTGGTCAAGTTAGCAAGCGCGGTTGATAAACGTATAGCTAGAACCCCATTTCAACAGGAGAGGATAGATTTAAGATGAATAGGGAACAAGTGATTTTCATTACTGGTGCTTCATCGGGGTTTGGCCAGTCTTGTGCAGACTATTTATCGGATATCGGCTATCGTGTCTACGGCACTAGCCGAACAGCCACATTTCCGTCCCAGCCCACTTATCGGCATTGGACGAATATACCATTGGATGTTCGCGATCAACAATCTGTTGATCGTGCTATTCGTTTTGTTCTAGACAGGGAAGGCCGTATCGATGTTCTGATCAACAACGCCGGGTATGGCATTGCTGGTGCTGTAGAAGATACGTCTATTACAGAATATCAACAACAATTTGATACCAATTTTTTTGGTGCAGTACGCATGTGCAAAGCTGTTTTACCGCACATGCGAGAGAATCAGTCAGGATTAATTATTAATATCAGCTCTATAGGTGGTTTTATTGGTTTGCCTTTTCAATCAGCCTATAGTGCTGCCAAGTTTGCGCTAGAAGGTTTTACTGAGTGTCTGCGTTTTGAGGTTAAACCTTTGGGTATTCGTGTATTGTTACTTGAGCCTGGCGATTTTCTTACAGGTTTCATTCATAATCGGCGTTATACTCAACAACATACCGACGCGTCACCCTATTTTCAGCGTAGCACACATGCCGTTGATGTTATTATACGTGGTGAACAAAAAGGACGTGCTCCGTTCGAGCTTGCAAAAAAAGTGTCATCTTTGATTCAGGTCAAAAGCCCTCGTGTTCGTTACACTATAGGTCCATGGACACAGCGCTTGGCGGCTAAGTTGAAATACTTTTTTCCAGCTAAGTTATTCGAAAGATTTGTAGAGAAGGAGTTTAATCATGATGCGCTCTAGAGAGTGCCAATAATTGGTTGTAGCATAAAGTGAGAAATGAAACGCATGCTTTTTTGATTGTACCATTTATCGGAATGAATTGCTTTTTTATTTCATTGATCTTTTATTCTAGCTTACGCTTTATAGTTAAAAAATATTGATGGGGCGAATATGTTAACAGAGGATAAGGTGTTAAAAAAAGTTATAGCGGCAATACATGACGCCATGATAGTTGATGGTGTCGATATTGATATGGAAACGCACTTTCAACATGATCTGGGTACCGACTCGGTTGATATAGTAACGTTACTTATGACGCTCGAGGAGCAGTTCGGGGATAACGTTGCAGAAAGTGATGCGATGGGTTTCGAAACGGTAGGTGATGTTGTTAATTACATTTTACAATATAAATCATCAGCAGTTGAAATAAGCGGTGCCGAGGTGTGAGCGGGCGAAGAGTCGTCATCAGTGGTTTGGGGGCGATAACAGCGGTTGGCCATAACAGTGATATTTTTTGGCGTGCTTGTCTAAATGGAGAAACCTCGGTTGAGTCTATTCCCCAACATTGGTATCAGTTTTGGCAACCAAAATCGACCTGCTGGTCCCCGTTACCTTTGCCTGATTATAGTCTGTTTGGACTTCGTAAATATGATCTCATGCAATATGATATTGCCAGTTTAAATGCCATTGCCGCAACAAAAGAGGCATTGTCAAATGCTGGCTTTGAGGTAGTACCGCAGACTACTAATGCCGCTAGAGAGTGTATTCATCAGGAAGATCCCTATAATATAGGTGTTTTTTTGGGAACTAGCCTTGGAGGTATTTGGTCACTACTGAGTAATTATGCTGCGCATTGCCAGCAACCGCTCAGGGAATATTTACCACATGGCGAACAATCAAATAACCTCAACTCTGATTTGTGCGACGTTGATAGGGCGCTATTAAGCCCTGGTAAGATCAATACATTTGGTGCCACTATGTCTATTTCAAATGCTATTGCTGCGGCAGTTGGCATTAAATTTGGCATCAAAGGCCCAGTGAATGTTTACGTCTGCGCCTGTGCTTCTGGTACCGCTGCGATAGGTAACGCTTACCAAGCCATCGTCAGAGGCGATATCGATATGGCTATTTCGGGTGGAAGTGACTATGCCCATGACGATTTCGGCGCTTTATTTCGAGGGTTTGATGCCGTTAGGGCACTTGTAACTAGTCAAAATGATCCCAAGTCAGTTAACCGTCCCTTTGACAGTGAACGCAGTGGATTCCTATACAGTGAAGGAGGAACCGGTGTCCTTATCTTAGAGGAACTTTCTCATTTACAAAAAAGACAGAAGCATGGCATTGCTGAAATTTGCGGTTATGCTGAATCGTTTGATTCCCATAGTATTATTAGCATTGATACAGAAGGTGTCGAAATACGGAGAATGATACATAAAGTGCTTGAAAGCGCAAAAATGCAGCCGAGTGACATCCATTATATTAATGCCCACGGTACGGGCACTCAAGTTAATGATCGGGTCGAGGCTAAAATTATCAGCGATATCTTTGGACGCAGGCCACTTGTCAATTCTACCAAATCTATTCTGGGGCATACCTTAGGAGCGAGCGGGGCGTTAGAAGCGTTAGTTTGTGCTCGTAGCATATTGGAGGGGAGAACTCATGCCTGTGTCAATCTTGACAATCCTATTGAGGCTTTGAATTTTGCGGTAAATAGCGAAAAGACTAATATACTGACGGCGTTAAGCCTTTCCTACGCATTTGGCGGACACAATGCTGCGTTACTTTTAAAGTCAATTATATAGGCTAAAGGGAGCCTTTCATTTACTAGAACGGCTCTAGGATGGATGCAAAGCAAATTAAGCTCAGTTATTAGCACTGCTTTCATTGTTTTGAATCTTTTTCGATTGTTATCTCATCGTTACTGTTAACAGGTTTATTTTTCTTAAGCCATAAGAATGCTAGTACATACAATGACATTATAGGTACATAAAGCCCCAATAAATCCAGTGAGGAGTCTCTTAGACGAATTGGTATAGCAAGGACTAGAATACCGAGGATGCCAACAGCAACTCCCCACATCTTGAGCCGCCAAATACCAATAAATGACAGCACTATACAAGAAGAGTAGGTCACCAGTATCATTGATGGTACTAACGGAGTATCTGTTTTAACATGGAGATGCATTCCGGCAAAGGGTATCGGAACAACAAACAGGAGTTGCGATATTATTAATAATGTCATCCAGAATGGCCGTTCTGTGGTAATGTTGTTAGACCACGGCATTGTTGAATTACCGCTTAATTGTGAGTGGGTGTAATAGCCCGTGCCTTCCAGTTTAAATGAATATATTGCTGTTAATACATGTGCCACAAAAAATATAAACCATGCC
>JANQMK010000069.1 GCA_028280085.1 Pseudomonadales bacterium | reverse complement strand
TGGTAGCAATTCGAGTAAAGGACTCAGTAAGGTAGCTCATCGAATGTCCGCTTTCAGCCAATGATGTTTTAATTTGCACTATCGCGACGCAAATTAATGAAATCGTTTCCCTCACTTGGCTCCAGTCGAGGTCTGGATTGCTTGCGTTAGAGGGACTGACATTAGGTGTATCCATGGTTGACGCGGAAGAAGGGTTGTTCAGCTCCACCAAATGCTCCTTAAAGTACTTTGCCTAGTGCTGAAAACAGCCTTAGCAATCGGACCTGCTTAAATAATTATTACCAGCCAATAAAAGGTGACTTACCTATTTTAGCATAGTTCAATTTCATCATAGTCAACACTCAATTTTGTTCAAAAAACGTCCTTTTATCTGGTTTAATGGGATACGAGGCTTTTCCGCTGGCAAGTCGTGAGTAAAGACAACTCTTAACTGTGCATATAAGGCAGAAATAAAAAGTTGCAACAAAGCCCTTCTTGTTAAGTGCACATTGTTGCACTACAGTGCTTGAGCCGCCTCGCGGGATGAGATAAGCGGGCTTGGGGTGTTCATGCGATAACCGTATATAACACTAAATGCTAAGACATTTTGGACATAATTTCGGGTTTCGCTAAAGGGAATCGTTTCGATCCAAATATCGTAAGTAAGGTTATTTCTGCTATGGTTTAACCACTTTTTCACTCTATGAGGTCCAGCATTGTATGCCGTGGTGGCAAGTATTCTATTACCGTCAAATTTTTCTAAAAGATTTTTCAGATAGTTACTACCGAGAGTAATATTTTTTACCGGCTCTAACAGATCAGATTTTTTAAAATTTATGCCAATTTGACGGGCGGTATGTTTTGCAGTCCGAGGCATTAGCTGCATCAGACCAAGTGCGCCAGCATGAGACTTGGCATCAGGAGAGAAAGCACTTTCTTGTCTAGCAATGGCATATAACCAGCGAGGATCGAGTCGGTGTGTTTTTGACGCAGCAAGAAAACTGTTGTTGTAAGCCAGAGGAAAACGGGCTTTTAAATCATTCCAAGATTCAGCTTTAATCAGCGATTGGATGGACTTTTCATGCCAACCGGCATTATCAGCCAGCTTAGCGGCAAAAGTAAGTTGCTTAGCGTCGAACCCACGGGTACCGAAATGCCATTCACGCCTAGCGTCATTGACGTAATCTAAAGCGTAAAGCTCCAGCGCTCTTATAATAGCTGGATTACTCATGATCTTATTGGTTTCGTCTTTGTTCATTGTGAGCGGCTGATCATGCATAGCGTAACGAGCATTAATTTGATCAGCCGAAAGGAAACCGTAGTAGGTACGGTTTTGTGCCAAGTTTTGATAAATTAATTTGGGGCTTACGCTAACATTAGACCCATTTTGTTTCATTTTTTCATTGGCTCTCGCTCGCCAATATTGCCAGCGCTGTGTCTGTTGTATTTCTTTTGGTAGTACATTGATCCATTTCGATACATTTGGCCAATCAGTTTTATGCAGAGCAGCCCGTATACGAAGCTCAGTGATACTTGGATCTTCTGCGGTAACTTGGGAGTTAATCAACCATTGGCTGGTGGCGTTATTATGGCGCTGCAAAGTAGCGGCGAGCGTTAGCGAGCGCTTGACGTTAGCGATATCTTCAATATTAAAAGCCAGTTTTTCCCGATAGATTTGCCATTCTTTACGTGCAGCGACAACATCCTTTCTCGCCATTCTTTGTAAGCCATAGGCAACAATCTTTCTCATTTTATTCGGATATTGTTGGGCTAACGTAGACATTTTATTGTGTTGAGAGAGCACAGAGGGTTTACGATGCATTTGCAGCCATAGCGTGCCCAGCGTTTTATAGTGGTCTTTCAGTAATTTATTGACAATGTATCTACTCAAACGATAGCGTTTGTTTTGGAACGCTAATTCTAGCCTTCTCCAAGCAATATCTTGGGTCAGATAGCCTTCATGTATCCATTCTTTAAACAGGGGGTCGCAGGCGCTAGGCTGAGATTTGCCAACTAACCACAATGGCAGCGTCGCATCTAATGCATCTTTAACATCACCGGTGCGATATTTAGAGCGCAAATAGAAGCACTTTAGTCGAGTATTGGTTATGCTTTTATCCCAATCATCAATATACTGCTGCCACTGTCCCCGTTTTATGAGCATATTAAGCCAACGATGCCGTAGCTTTTCTGCTACTGGTGTACCTGCGTATTTACTGAGAAAAGTATGAACAGCTTTACGTGGTAGCCGTGATAGGTGGGCATTAATTTGATGGTATTCCAGATAAGGGTACAATGGGTAGTTTTTAAGATTTTCCATCGATTGATAAAAGTCTTGCCAATTTCTTTGTCGCAACTGTTTTATCGCGAGCTGATAATCGAGACGTTTTAGATCTGAACCGGCGTATACGGTGCCAGGCGACCACAACAAAAAAAGCAACATGTTAGCCAAAAGAGTTAACAAAAAATTGCGGACGAAAGTATGTCTTAACGCAGTCGTGGGGTAGGTTAGATATGATCCTAAAAACTGTGACAACATGTTCCACCATTATTAGGAGAACGCAACGTTCGTATTAGATTTAAGGCTATTGTTAAATTATAAGACAGTTCGGTTGTTCCTAGTTGCGACTGGCTATATGAAAATCTTAACATGAGTTGGTTTGTTAGATAAAGTTGTTATTAAGTTTGCGAAGTGCAAGCTGATATCAGATAAACTGAGGCGCCTCCTCACTGTGCAGAGGCGCCCTAGAACTTCGTCAGTTATTTGGAGTTTGTGCAAGGCATCAACAAACCGGAGGCCGGTCGGAAAGGGCAAAATCAGTGGTAGTGCCAATATTTGGTGGCGGAGCCAATAGTAGGTAGCGCCAGTAGAATAGATAGTGTGAGGAAGTAGTGGGTAACCTCATGAAACAGGTCTGTTGAGGCATTGCTCAGGCTGATAGCTGAAAAATTCTGGTGAGCTCTGGAGCTACCTACCTTGTTTTTGGCCTTGTATAGCCACACCAATAGCAAGCCATGCTGTGGTGGGTTCTAAAGTGAAACCAAAATAATACGTACTAAAAAGTTGACATACTATGCCGATTATTACTATTGAAAATGCTGGCTTGGCCTTTGGAGCCCATGTTTTGCTAGAGAACATTAATTTCAAACTGGACCCAGGTGAGAAAGTTTGCCTGATTGGCCGTAATGGCGCTGGCAAGTCAAGTTTTTTGAAAGTGATTGAAGGAGTGGTTCAACTTGATCAAGGAGCGGTTTGGCGCAAGCCCGAGCTGAAAATTTCTCGCCTTGATCAGGAATTGCCTGAAGCGGATGGACAATCAATCTATGACTTTGTTGCCCATGGGCTCGGTGGTTTAGGTGAGTTGTTAGTGGAGTATCACAAGCTGACTACTACAACCGAAACACCTGATTTATCCATGTTAGCTCGGTTGCAACAACGTATTGAAGCGCAGAATGGATGGTTAGTTCAACAGCGAGTTGAAATGGTGTTAACTCGACTTAATTTGCCTGTTGACCAAACGATGGCAGATCTTTCTGGTGGTTGGCGACGTCGTGTTGCGTTGGCCAAAGCCATTGTTAACGAACCCGACGTATTGTTGTTAGATGAACCGACGAATCACTTGGATTTAATTGCTATTGAATGGCTGGAAAATCATCTAAAACAATTTGGCGGCGCGATCCTCTTTATAACCCATGATCGTGCTTTACTTCAATCCTTGGCGACTCGCATTGTTGAACTGGATCGGGGTGAACTCAATAGCTGGAGCGGCGATTATGCAAGTTTTCTCACATTTAAGGACCGTCAACTAAAAACAGAAATGCAACACAATGAGCAATTCGATAAAAAGCTTGCAAAAGAAGAGGAGTGGATTCGCCAGGGCATTAAGGCTCGACGGACGCGTAATGAGGGTCGAGTTAGAGCCTTAAAAGCCTTGCGCAAGGCACGTTCAGAGCGCCGAGTGTTGCAAGGTGCGGCATCGTTTAGCTTGGAAACCTCTTCTTTATCGGGCAAGCTAGTCGCCGAGTTAACGGATGTTAGCTTTTACTATCAGCGAGCAGGTGGTGTTACGCAGACGGTTATATCAACGTTAAGCACTTCAATTTTTCGCGGCGATCGAGTTGGTTTAATTGGTGGTAATGGCGCTGGCAAAACCACACTGCTGAAAATACTTGTCGGTGAGTTAGCTCCGACTAGTGGCGAGGTGAAAAGAGGGACTCGATTAGATGTGGTTTATTTTGATCAGCTGCGACAACAATTAGATCTAGAAGCGAGTGTGTTAGACAATGTTTCCGGTGGCCGCGATGTCATTGATATCAATGGCAAGTCGCGTAGTATCTACTCTTACCTTGGTGATTTTTTATTTTCCTCTGAGCGCGTACGAACTCCGGCTAGGGCGCTATCAGGTGGAGAGAGAAATCGCCTGTTGTTAGCAAAATTATTTAGTATACCCGCTAATGTTTTGATACTTGATGAGCCAACAAATGATTTAGATATTGAAACCCTCGAACTATTAGAACACCTGTTAGCGGAATTTGATGGTACACTACTATTGGTCAGTCACGATCGCGCGTTTATGGATAACATTGTGACGAGCACATTGGTATTTGAGGGTAACGGCGTAGTTGGTGAATATGTTGGTGGCTTTCAGGAATGGTTAAGGCAGGGAGGTAGCATTCGTTCATTAGAGGCAACACCCGCTTTAAGTGGTAGCGATGCCACTGCTAATCAGCGTGCCGTTGATGCCAATGGTGGTGTTAGCAATGAAGATATTATTGACCATGATGTGTTGGTTTCCCCATTGGCATCGCCCAAGTCTGGCAGTGAAAAGCCGGCGGGCGAAAGCGGGAAACGAAACAATAGTCGGAAATCCAAACTGTCTTATAAACTGCAACGTGAGTTAGATGCTTTGCCGGCAAAGATTGAAGCATTAGAGCATGAATTGGAAACGTTAAGAAAGCATATAGAGCAACCAGATTTTTATGCACAACATCACCAGCTTGTTAATCAAACGTTAGCTGATGTCAGCGAAAAAGAAGCTGCATTGGATGCTCTCTATGAACGGTGGTCTGAACTTGCTGATTGATAAGGTAATATGATAATTGATTGGCTCGCTTGTTGAGGCTGAGGTGGATTTACGGCTACTGAGCAGGTAATTTGGTCATATGGCTGAAGGGGAGGGCGTAGATGATTTATTTGTTGATATTTTTTGGCGTATGTCTGGTGATAGGGCCGATACTGTGGTTGCAGCCATCGCGTGCCGATAAGCGCAGGGCGCAATTGCGAAGTGATGCTTTGGCCAAGGGGTTAGAGGTGAATCTAGCTGCGATGCCGAGGTTAGAGCGAGCCATTGGTGAAGAATCTAAGACCTTTGATAGTGTTGTTTATCGTATGCCTTGGCGTAGGGAAGATAGGCAGAGATCAGATGAATTGGGAACCTGGACTTGCGTGAGAGAAGCTAAAACAGCGGATTCGGATATTCCACTCTTGTGGCGCTGGAAGGAAAAACATATCTTATCTGAGGAGGTACAAAGCCACCTGTCGGAATTGCTTTCTCAATTTCCTGCTGATGTTTCCGCGGTAGAGAGTAACCGGCATGGGCTATCGGTTTATTGGCGTGAGCGTGGTGAACGCAGCGATGTAGACCAAATTTTAATGGTGCTACAACAGATTCGTCAGAACATCTAGCGCATGACTTAATTGTCGAGTTTTAGTGTGCACGCTTCTCTTGCATCATACCTGGTTCTAAATGGTCCAGTATAGACATGAGACTATCGGTGCTGTTTTCTTCAGTATCGTCAACCGTTTCGCTTTCGTCTTCGGCCAATAATGCATCTTCATTAGTTTGATGAGATAGTTTTTTGCGCTGACCACGGATGATTTCAGATACTTCTCTAATTTGGACATTTTTACGATCATCACTGATACCACTAGTGCGCAATACATCAGCTGCTTTTTTAAAGAAAGCTGTTGCGGTTAACATATCGTCACGCCGCCGTGATTTGTAGCCGTGATGCATGTAGGTCATTACCTCGACTTGTAAATAGGACCAGCGCAAGTCAGCGGTATAATTCTTGTGTTGTGTTTCAGTAATTTTGCCTTTGTCTTTAAGACGGTTTAAGACGCGGCCTGCTGCATTGAGCTTTTTTTGCTGTAGTGCTATTTGGGCATCACTACCAGCGACATAAGTAATATGCCGGTCGGGCGGTGAGCTGGACAATTCGTTTGAGCGAGCAATGGCATTTTCCAGTGCTTGCTGAGTGTCATCTGATGGTTCAATCTCTTGGATTTGGCGAAATTTATCAATAACGATGTTATTGATTTCCATCGCGATATTGCGGTCAGACAGAACAGGGTCTACTAGCTTGACGAGCTCTTCAAGTTCCTCGGCGCGCTGGCGCATGGTCAGTTGGTAGTGACGTTTTGTTGCTAACTTTCTCTCATGTCTATTAATGATATTGGCGACTAATAATGAACCAATAGCAATAACACATAAAATTATTAAGCTTGTCAGAGCGCCCATAGACTACTATCACTATGTCATATGCGGGTTTAATTTCTATCATTAAGTTTAGCAGTATATTGAAGAAATGCTCGATATTTACACTAAATGAATAAAAATCAATCGTTTATAACCAGGGAATAGGTAAGTTTATTGTATAAGGCATGAGTAAATAGCTGGGGACTTGTTGGAACAAATTACTTATTAATGTTGAATCATCCCTTGACCCTGGCGCTTTCTGGCCTTATATATGTCGCCCTTTCAAAAAGGGAACCGAGCATAGTGGCCTAATAATGGTCCATTTGAATCCAGACAAGATATGCAATGGCGTTATTTTGTTAAAACAGTAAACACGTAGCATTAAGAAGCTTATGGGAAAATCACTTGTTATTGTAGAGTCTCCAGCAAAAGCTAAGACCATTAATAAATATCTAGGTAAAGACTATGTGGTGAAGTCTAGCGTTGGCCATATTAGGGATTTGCCTACGAGTGGTAGTGCGAATAAATCTCCTATCGACCCAAAGGCACGCGCGAAAGCAGCAGCTATTACGCGCAAACTGTCTCCCGAGGAGAAAGTAATACATAAGAAACGCAAGGCGAAAGAACAACTGATTAATCGTATGGGGATTGATCCTGACAATGGTTGGAGCGCTACCTACGAAATCTTGCCTGGTAAGGAAAAGGTGGTTGCTGAGTTACAGCAGTTGGCGTCGGAAGCTGATAATGTCTACCTCGCAACAGACTTGGATCGCGAAGGGGAGGCGATTGCTTGGCATTTGAGAGAGGCAATCGGTGGTTCTGATGAAAAGTATCTGCGCGTTGTTTTTAACGAAATCACAAAAAATGCCATAAAAGAAGCGTTTAGCCAACCAGCTCAGTTGGATCAGTATCGTGTTGACGCCCAGCAAGCGCGCCGTTTTCTTGATAGAGTGGTGGGTTATATGGTTTCACCCTTGCTGTGGGCAAAGGTAGCCCGTGGCTTGTCGGCAGGGCGTGTTCAATCTGTTGCAGTTAAGTTATTGGTTGAACGCGAGCGGGAAATACGTGCTTTTATTCCAGAAGAATATTGGGAAGTTTTTACTGATTTAAGTGGCGAGAAAGGTAAAAAAAAGGAGCAGGTCCGCTTTCAGGTAAAAAAAGAAAACGGTAAAGCGTTCCGCCCTAATGACGAAGAAACAACAAAGAAAGCCGTTAAGGCGCTTGAGGCCGCGGAGTATGTTGTTGTAAAAAGGGAAGATAAACCCACGTCATCAAAGCCCAATGCACCATTCATTACATCTACTTTGCAGCAAGCTGCCAGTACACGTTTGAGCTTTAGTGTTAAGAAGACCATGATGATGGCCCAACGTTTGTATGAGGCCGGTTATATTACGTATATGCGTACGGACTCTACCAACTTGAGCAAGGAAGCAGTAACAGCATGTCGAGATTATATCACGGAAGAACATGGCAAAAAATATCTGCCTGATGCCCCGAATGTTTATAGTAGTAAAGATGGGGCCCAGGAGGCGCACGAGGCGATTAGACCATCTGATGTGACGGTTAAGCCGACCCAGCTGAGTAAGATGGAGCGAGATGCCGAGCGGCTGTATGAGCTCATTTGGCGTCAGTTTATTGCTTGTCAAATGGTACCAGCTCAATTTACTAGTACCAGTATCGTAGTGACCGCGGGTGATTTTGAGTTGCGAACACGAGGCCGTATCATTCGTTTTGAT
>JANQMK010000059.1 GCA_028280085.1 Pseudomonadales bacterium | reverse complement strand
TTTACAATTTCCTGAAGACAATCGCGCTGGTCTTCCGTAAATTCTCTCGGCTCACTCATAGCAGTCCATATCTACTTAAAACTTCGGTAAGCTTTTCACCATTAATTGGTTTCTTAATAAAATCAAGTGCGCCTAAAGCCATCACCCGTTCTCTTGCTTCCGGTTGAATATCAGCTGATATAACAATTGTAATGCATTTTAGATTTTCATTTTTTATTGATTCTAGTACGCCATAACCATCCAACTCCGGCATCGTCAGGTCTAAAAAAACCATTTCGCCCTTACCGCTACGTATAGCCTCTAGACCCTCAACACCATTAGTCGCAAATGTAATATCAACGTCCCACTCGCCAGGCAAAGAACGTTTCACCTGCTTACGCGCCATATTCGAGTCATCGCATATTAACAGAGGTATCGACATGCGCTATTTCATACTCCTTCGGTTATTTATTCCCTCATAGCTATGAGTATAGACAGTCTTTTATGAACGGGAGGCAATAGGTACAAATGATTAGATATTTTCTTAGTCATTAACAGATTCCGCTATATAAAAACTCTTGGTTGGAAGATTTGGTTTTAAACCACTCATTGGCGACTAGTTCCGTTAACTTAAGTTGGCGCCTTTATCATCAAATAGGCAGGAAAATATTCCCCTAACGAATACTAAAATCAGGCACAGGCCTAAAATCTGATACTTCTTCAATTTGAAGATCTGAAACAGAAGACAAAGGTGGCCCATCACAGAGCGCTGCAACAACAATATCTATTGCGACCTCGCCACCTTGCAACAAAACCTCAACCCTACCGTCCGGCAAATTTTTCGCCCAGCCGGTCACTTTTTGTCGTTTAGCATTGCTGCGGACGAAATAGCGATACCCAACCCCTTGGACATGACCAGAAACAAATCCGTGTACGGTTTTCATGTTTGCTCCAGCGTCATTCGTTTACCACTTCAATATTGAGAATAAGTGACACTTGCGGTTTTGCTAATATTAGGATTGGCTTTCGCTCATATCGCTGGTCATACTTTCCACAGACTTGGTATAGGTTCTCTCAGATACACCCTTAAATAGACTTGCTATTGAAAATGCCAAGCGGCCCTGCATATAAGTCCCCGCATCGGTGATGTGTTCAGATAACAACTGACACCATACTTTACCTTCATTGGTCTTACATCGATGTAGGCCACTGGACATCAGCTCGTCCATGTCACGCCCCATAACATCCCAAACAGAAAATTCTTCAAGATCTCGATTGAGAACATAACCACCTTCATCAGTGCCTATAATAACTCGCTCAGCAATAAACTTATCCAATATACTGTGCCACTTAGTCAGTCCCACATTAGAAACACCAAGCGCATCTAACTGCTTTAACACTTCTTTGCTTTCCAATACACCGCCCTCCTGCTGCTTAGACCAGAACATCTCTAAAATCAGCAACTCTAGCCAACGATCGGACAACTTCCGGCCGTCATGTGTATAGGCGTAACTCGATAAGCCCTTGACAAGTTGGGCTCCTAATAAAATAACGACCCAGCTAAGATAAGTCCATAATAGAAATAGTGGTACCGTCGCAAAAGCACCATATATCACCTGATAGCTCGACGCGGATAACCCCCAGGTAAAAACGGACTTTAATATATTAAAAATGGCTGTACTGACTAGCCCACCAATAATAGCAGCCGAAAACGGTACCGGACAATTGGGCACAGCTACATAGAGCAACGCAAAAGCCATCGCCGTCAAACACCAGGGCAACAAGGTAAATAGCTGCTCAAACCAACCTAATAGTTCGATATCCTCAACCAACAGGCTAAATGATAGGACATAAGTCCGCATCGCCAGTGCACTACCTAATAGTAGGGGCCCCAAACTTAATACAGCCCAATACAGCAAAAAGCTTTTTAAACCTTTACGCGTATTCTTAACGTGCCAAATTGAATTAAATGCTTTTTCAATGCTCTGCAGCATCATAAAAGCGGTAACCGCGAGCATAAAGATACCTATGCCAGTGAGATCTTTAGCTTGCTCAGAAAAGCTGTGTAAATAAGATAAGACTTCATTGCCAGTGGCGGGGACGAAGTTTTTAAATACCAGCTGCTCAATTTCCGTTACCGTGCCTTTGAACATTGGAACCGCGGATAACACGACATACATGACGGTCATAAGTGGTACAACCGCAAATAAACTTGTATAGGTGAGTGCTTTAGCCGCGTCATTACAGCCTTGTTCTCTAAACTCCAAGGCAACAAATTGCATTAACACCGCGATATCCTTTATCCCTATTATATCTCTTGTCTTAAACATCATTGATTCTGTCCATATTTTTTTCTTGGGCATTACCCGCTACCGTGGTTACAATACGCGATATAGCTGGAATAGCAACCAAACATGTGATTACTTAGCTAACAAACAGGTTTAATAGATCGATGACAATCATTTACCACAACCCTCGCTGTTCAAAATCCAGACAAACCTTGGCAATATTGGAAGAAAACGGCATTACACCTGATATTGTTTTATATCTCGACAATCCTCTGGACCAAAAAACCATCAAATCCATTTTGAATAAACTAAAAATAGGGCCGCGGGAATTGATGCGCAAAAATGAAGATGCCTATAAGGCCAATCAACTGAATAATCCCGACCTTTCAGATGACGAACTCATTAACGCAATGGTTGAACATCCCAAAATTATCGAGCGCCCTATTGTAGTGAATGGCAAAAAAGCTGTATTGGGTCGACCACCGGAAAACGTATTAAGTATTATTTAAGCAAACAGCCATGTCAGAGACATCTATCCCCTCCAGCGAAGACAGTGATAGTAATAACGTCACACACAACGACGCAATTAACCAAAAAGCGAAATACGCCCGTTTAATCAGCGCTATTACCTATGGAGGGTTGATCCTAACATTCCTATTTAATAATTTTATCTATATAGGTTATGAGAGGACATTACCCTATACCTTCAGTGTGGTACAAATTGTGCCTTTACTTATTTTTCTACCTGGCCTAATAAAAGGCTCCCACCGCACTCATACTTGGTTGTGCTTTGTCATGTTGTTTTACTTTATGGTCTATACAGTTTATGTCATGTCACCCGACCCAACTATAGTTGATATCATCATATGGGTTTATACCATTATATTGTTTAACGCCAGCATGCTGTTCATACGTTGGAAAAAAAGACAAATTGCGCTTCAGTTAAGAGCGTCTTAAAAAATCTCATCGCGCTTACCAGTTCAACGTTTTTTTCACGAAAGGCACAGTAAGTTTTCGCTTCTCTACCATAGCTGCCTTATCTAAACGCTCTAGCAGCTCAAACAGATGTCGAATGCTGCGAGCACTGCGATTAATAATATAACTCCCTACTTCATCAGACACGACCAGTCCACGCTCGGCCCCACGCAACTTCAGCGCTTCTATTAATTCCTCATCGGTTAACGCATGCAGATAGTAGGTAATACCCCAAGCGAGCCGCGATTTTAGATCTGGCAATTGAATCAAACTTTCGCTCGGGGAAGTATGTGCCGAAACAATAAGTTTATTGCCACTATCATACAAACGATTGTAAAAATGAAATAAGCTTTGTTCCCAGTCTGAACGACCCGCCACAACATCTATACCATCAATACAGACTAAGTCCTGACAATCAAGTTGCTCAAGTATATCTTCCGGTGCAAAGTCAACAATATCAACTAACGGCAAATAAAACGCGCTACTGCCGCGCTGAAGCGCGGCATGACTGGCAGCCTGTAACAGATGACTACACCCGGCACCCGGTTCACCCCAAAGATAAATAATCGGTTCGCCCACTGCTTGCATCTGTTGCTTAAGAGAACGCACAACAAGTTCATTTTTTGGTGAGACAAAAAAATTATCAAAGCTAACGTCTTCGTCTAACTGAAACCGAAAGGGGATTTGTTTAAACTGAGTCTTTTGCATAGGTTCCGTCAAATGAAGCAGTGGAAATAATGTAAATAGATAGATTGGCCAAACACACCTACGCTACGCAGCTA
>JANQMK010000042.1 GCA_028280085.1 Pseudomonadales bacterium | reverse complement strand
CACCATCTACACATAATACTATTTGGCTCTCCCCTTCTATCCACATGATCGTTACCGCCGGATGCCCTGCTCTGATATGGGTTTGCAGCGCCGGATCGTTAACCCGCTCATTGACCAAGATTAGGTGCTTGGCATTAAGTTGACGCAACCGCTCTAACGCAATCATGTTAGCAGAATTTACTACGAAGCGATCGGTAGTAGCCCGCATCATAATATCAATACCCGTGTGAAAAAGTTCGGCTTCGCCAGCAAGATTTTTATCAATGATAACGGTTAACGAACATTGTTCAAACTGAAGGCCACGCCTGGCAGACTTGCGCAAAGAGACTGTGCGGATCAACGTGTCGATCTCTGGGTCATTCAACAAATTAAGGCTAGCAGATTTTTGTTGCTTTTCGGTAAACCTTACTGCTGTACCATTAATAAATGCTTGTTCACGCAAGGCCAGAGCCACCGATCTGTTGGCTCCGCGCAACAGTGCATCGATATACTGTGCGACCGATGCCGTGCCTCTATCACCCGTAACGGCAACCATGGGAACCCTGGCCTGATCATTGTCAGGGAAACACAACTTCAGCACCGCGCCAGCCACATTGCGGCCCTGCCCCTGTTCAGGCCAGGTATGCATACACAAACCTGGGCGAGCATTTAGCTCAATGATGCCGCCCCCAGTGTCGCGATAGGAACGTGTAATATCAGTGGTAACAAAATCAATCCCCGCCACATCTAAACCAACACCTTTTGCCGCGCGCTCAGCAATTTCCTTATTATCGGGGTGAACCTTGTCAGTAAGGTCAATCGAAATGCCGCCGGTGGAAACATTTGCTGTCGAGCGCAAAACAAACCGCTGCCCTGTTTGTAACACCGTATCTAAAAACATGTTCGCTTCACTCAGTAAACGCGCTAGCTCCGTATCCTTCTCAATAAAAAACCGGAAAAAGCCATTTCTAGCAGGTTGAGCGTTAAGTTGATCAATCAACTCACCAATTGTAGCCTGGCCATCACCCGTAACAAAGGGGGGCTGACGCGTCAAAGCCGCAACAAACTTGCCACCAATAACCAACAAACGATGGTCTCCACCGGCGAGATGCCGCTCAACTATCACATCGTTACCCGATTGATGAGCCCGTTCAAATGCCGCATTAACGCTGGTAGGCGACATCAAGCCAGCGGAAACGCTACCACCTTTTCTACCGTTCAACGGTTTAATAACAATGGGAAAGCCTAACTTGGCTGCGGCGGTATGGGCCGCCTTAGCCGAGCCCACTCTAAACTGATCTGGTGTGGGCAAGCGTAGTTCCTTGAGTCGACGATTAGTTAAGTACTTGTCAGAGCATATTTTTTGTGACGCCACCGATGTAGAACTAGTCATTGACGAATACATCTGCCGCTGCCATTTACCTTGACCAAAACGTAGATGTTGCCGGCCAACTACTTGGCAAGGCAGACCACGTTTTCTAGCCGCCATTTTCAAGACAGCCGTAGTGGGTGACAAGCGACGGCGATTAGCAAATCGCACCAATTCATCAAACAAGGTAATAAAGCTTTCCCCAGTGGAAATAGCCACGTCAGGAACACCTGGTAATAGATCTAAAATACCCCTAAGCGCGACACCAGCAGCCCCGCGAGATAGCCTAGGCACATTGCAAGACCAGATTAACTCAATGCAGTCATTATGTTCCTCAACAGCGGCATAGTCGATGGGCTCTAATTCATGCTGGGCAAAGGCGAGCGCCGTTTCTACCGCAATAATGGCTTCTAACAGTACGTCGGCAAAATCCACCCCCTGAGGTGAATGTAGCCGAGTAATAAAATCTTCTTTAATACCATTTTGCGGTAACAATGATCTGAGGCCAAAAAACTTTTTCAAAAAATCCTCGGCAAAATCCGGCCCCGCTAATTGACTAGAAGTATCGGACAAACATCCTAAATTTACTTGCTGTACAATAACCGAAGAGGCGTGATAACGATTACATCCCTTATGTATTATACTCGATAGTAGCCTTGGGGCATCTTGATGAATCAACTCGTCAGGCACTTGCGCTAGTATTTTACTGGTGGTCACAACCTTAATACTCCCGTAAGCCATATTGCAGATTTCTAGTGATCGGCGATAGCAAATAGTCCAACGGTGTTCTTGCTCCCGTTCGGATAAACACTTCGGCACCCATACCAGCAATTAAATTAGATCTGGCTAGCTCGTCGGTATCAGCGACTAATTCAATTTGCGCTCGATAGTAATCCCTACCAGTCCCCCTATCAGTTAAACGATCAGCGGACAGGTCTGTCACCACCCCCTCTAATGGTACGCGGCTGCGTCGACTGGCCGATGTCAACCGTACATCTGCGTTCATACCCGCGGTAACTTCATCGATATCATCTGGATGTATATATGCATAAATAACTAAGTCATCCTCGGTAGGAACAACTTCCAGAATAGGTTGACCAGCGGCAATCACGCCATCGGTAGTATGTATCTGTAGATTAACAACAATACCATCGATGGGAGATATAATATCAGTTCGTTGCAGTACATCTTGCGCGGCAACTATGTTCTGCGAAAGGTCATATAAACGTGATTGCTGTTTGCCGATTTGATCAGTAATACTGACAACCCGCTCCGCAATCGTTTCGCTTTTCTCTATCTCCAGCGCCAGTACCCGTTGTTCAAGTCTGGCAATTTCCGCTTGATGCGCACTGAGCTCACTCTCCACCTGAGCTATGCCCTGCCGTAATTTCAGTACCTGGGCTTTAGGAATCAGTTGTTTTGCTAAGGCCTCATTAGCTGTCTCTAGTTCTTCAACCATCAATTGGTGCTGACGTTTTTTAGCGCTAATTTGTCCTTTAAGACCACCAATTTCTTCTTCTGCTTGGGCAACCTTATGACTGATGCCTGATTGCTGGTCCCGTACCAACCGACGGCGAGTATGCAAAATATTGTATTGCCCACTAAGAACCGCGCTAATCGAAGGCTCTTGCTCGCGTGCGCGTAATTCTTCAGGAAATGTAATCTCGTCCGCGTTCGCTAGCTCCGCTTCCAAGCGCGCTAATGCTGCCTGAGCTTCTATAAATTGCATCTCAAGTTGTCTCAGCTCGGTTGCCGGTTGTATATCGCTTAACTGCACCAACAACTGGCCTTTAGTTACCCTGTCTCCGTCCTCAACATGAATAGATTCTACGATGCCACCTTCCAGATGCTGTATTTGCTTACGGTGGCTTTCTACACTGACGATACCATGTGATACCACGGCGCTTTCAATAGGTGCTAACGCCGACCACAAGGTAAAAACACTTAAAAAGAAAATAATCAGCAAAATACCCGCCAACATTAGCCGCGGCGGAAAAGGCTGCACATTATCGCCGTATGCTCCTGCAGAGGAAAAGAAATCCAACATATGGCGTAGATTGAATCGCTGCATAATCTAGTTCACTGTTTAAGATGAATTATTCGAGAGTCTTTGTTATTCGATTTGATATCGGTATTACTTGACTTAGAATTTGTACGGTGTTTTTGCTGGCGTTCCTTGCCACCTTTATTGTTTAGTTTAACTTTTTGCTTATCATCTCTCTGCCTACCTGTTTTACGGGCACGCAGCGCTGCAATCTCCTCCGCCGTTTGCAGTACTTTGTATTTGCTATCGGTAAACAGCAATACCTTATCGGCAATTCGACTGAGAGATTTGGTTTGGGTAGTAACAACAATAACAGAACCTTTCGCTTTTAATGCCAAGATAGCAGCGCGCAATGCTGAGCGCGATGAGTTATCCAGATGGGGTGACGGTTCATCTAGTACAATTAACGGAGGTTCACCATAAAACGCCCTCGCGAGAGCAATTTTTTTGCGTTGGCCGGCCGATAATAAAGGTTCATCTTCACTAATTTCTGTGTCATAACCATGAGGCAGCGTTAAGATGGTATCATGAATTTTTACTAATTTCGCAGCTGCAACAACGGAGTCGATATCACCGTCCATCATGCCGGCAATATTTTCCCTCACTGTGCCCTGAAACAACCCAACATACTGCGGTAGATGACCTACATAACGTTTACTACTAAACTCTTGCTGTAAACGATAAACGTCGACATCACCCAATCTTATTTTACCTGAGCGCGACGCAATTAACCCACTCACCAGGCGCACAAACGTAGTCTTGCCTGCCGCCGATGGACCAATAACACAAAGTACTTCTCCCGGGTTAACCACGATATCGATACCACGGAAAATTGATAGCGGTTGGTTTGGATAACGGTAACTAACTTTATCAATAGCTAATGTCAGCGGCGTATCGGATTCCGGTTCAGAAAGCGGGCGTGTCCCATCTTGGCCGAGTGAATTTTTGATCCGTTGGTATGCGGTGATCGCAGTTGACATCTCTCGCCACTTTTGCATGGCTCGTTCCGCCAATGAATAGGCCATACGCCCCAACACATTGGCAGCAAATACAGCGCCCAACGTCAGGACTTCATCTATCACCATCCATACGCCAACCCCCAGCACGCCAATACGTACGCACCGACCAACAAAGCGCATCGTAGACTCAAAATAAATATTGGCGGTGCGAGTTCTCACCCCCTCATCAAGCCGTGAAAACGCACTACGCGACCAACGCTCGGCCAAACTTGCCGCCATACCAAGCGAACCAATAGTTTCTTGGTGCCGTTCCGCCGAAGAGACCCATTCACGATCTTCTCTCCTAGCCATATAAGCAGCGTCACGTGACTCCCGCGTCACCAACTCATTCATCCAACCGAGTACCACCGTAACAATAACGCCGATAAGAACGATATAACCGAGCGGCGGAGCAATTAAAAAGATCAGCGCAATAAAAAGAGGGCACCAAGCCACATCAAGCCAAGCGACCACACCCTTACCTGAAACGAACGAGCGCATACTATTAACATCGCGCAGCATCTTAGCTGTCTTGGGAGAATGACCAGATTGCTTGCTAAAACCATAAGTGAACAGCGTTGGCCCCAAAATACGTTCTATCCAAATACCCCAGCGGACAAACATCTGGCGCCGCGTTATTTCAAGCAAAATACCGGTAAAAATAGCTAACAGCGTTATCACGGTTAACATAATCAGTGTTTCATGACTGCGGCTGGCAATAACACGATCGAGGAGTTGCAACAAATAAATGGGGGTAGCTAACTTAAGTAGATTGATAAAAATACTAAATATGCCAATAGCAGATAACCCGGCGTAAGAACGACGCCACGCCCACCCTAGCAAGTCCCGAGAGTGCTCTGGCATCACTTTCGCTTGGTTTCCATCTAGAGTATTCACGTTATATTATCCACGCAGTTGGGCCTGACCAAAAATTAACGTTAACCAAAATTACAAGCCGTTTCTTCCAAATCTTCAGGAAATTCCAAAGCATGAGTTTCTTCAAAATCCCGAAACCTTACCGATGATGGCAATTGAGGAAAATCGTGATCGAGTACGACGCCATTGCCATTAGCATCACTAGGCACCTGAACAGCCAGGTTGTCAGGCAGTGCCGGCGCTGGCTCGCCTGTTAGCACTGGAAGCAACGCCCCCGCCTGAAGATCAAACGGTGAGTAAATCTGGCATCCGCATGCAGCAGCTTCCCGCATGGCCAAAGGTGATCGAGTAACTTGTCCACTCACTGCCAAGACAGAATAACCCAACTCAGACAACTCCTTGTATCCGGCCACGGCTCCCATAGAGTCATAGGCTGCAAACACACAGCCAAAAGCGCGATGCTTAAGCGTACTTGACTGCAGCAAGGTGGCCGTTTCGCGATGTTGCAAACCGTCGGCAATTTCAACAATAGCAAAATCACACTTTTGCTTTGCCGCATAGTTAATCAAACCGATAACACCGGCTTCAATTGCTTTGTCGGGCGCTTTATAGGTACTGGCAAACCCTGCATCGGTAAAATCCAGTACGACATCAGCCCCCATATCTTTCATTTTCCATAAATCTCCGCCAGAACCGGTGCCAGTCGCCTTAATACCAGCAACACGGTATCCCGCCACTTTAAGTCCGCGAATAACCGAGGCTGCCGTAAAGGTCTTACCAGCATTCATAGCAGTGCCCGCTACGACAATAACCTTAGTAGAAATGGGTTTCATCGATACATCTAAACTAATACGGTAGCTGAATAAATTAAGCAATTTACCATCTGCTGCACCAATGAGACCGATCGGCGCAATCTTGGTGGGGGGTAACATACGTTCATGACGGTTGATTTCGCGCGAAGCAATACCTCCGCCAGCAACCAAGTCGCAAGCACTTAAGTCATCACTTACTAACGCTTCAAATTGATCAGGTGCATAGCGGTTGCCGTAGCAGACAATAATTTCATCACCCGGTAACAGCATCGCCCGGCGACCAGACGGCTTTTCAATACGGCGATGCTTTCCCAGTTCACATACCGTTGCCAGCACTAAATTACCTGCGCTAGGTTTTAAATCACCCGAAACCAAGGTCTGCATATCTCGTGTCGGCACACGGCGTGTGGTAAAAGCCCGCTTTGCATTGGCGATGCGGCTTGGTAGCAGTTTTGTATATGTCACTTCGGCCTCACATACTCAGTAAATGTTAATATTTGGATTGAATTAGTCTATTAAATACGACTAGCTCTAAGCAGTCTAATGCCGCTAAACCAAGCAAAATAGACCGAATGAAATGGAAAATAGATTAAACTTCATCATTATTTCACACTTATTACTTAATCTGAGTTATCCCATAGGCAATATTTACTATACCTAGGAGTACACAGTGATAGATTTATCGCGAATACCCTAACGTATGCTCGGATCGAAAAAATAATTATTAGTGCCGGCCATGACGCCATAGTATTGTGCGCTTATCCTACCACGATACACGATTCGGCTATATTTATAATGAATCTTACTGGATTATGAATAATTTTGATATCAATTTGAGTTGCAACAGTACAGCAGCACAATCAATGCTGGGCACTTTCACTCAAACTCTTGCCGTCTAGTTCAAGCTCCCTGTCTAGTTCAAGTTAAGTCATAATAGCTCTTCATCCAGCTTTAATAAAATTTTTGAAATAATTTTAGGTGAACGGCGTCTAGGAAAAAGATAACGATATTGTAAGACAATGATGGTACAAGCGATACTAGTAAGTCACTGACACAAGCTGAGTTCAGAATTGCTTTTTTATCATCGCGGACACCCGTTATCAATTAGCTGAAACTGGGTTCGAGTGGCATCTGGCTCAATGGTGCTATTCCGGTATGGAATACCTTTGATCACTTGATACGCAAGAACAGATACAATTGGCATTAGTATCTGCATGGAAATTTAGATACTACGCATAGGCTCGTGTACAAGCTTAACGGGCAATTAACTGAAACCTTTGGCAGTAAAGACAAAATCAGCGTA
>JANQMK010000033.1 GCA_028280085.1 Pseudomonadales bacterium | reverse complement strand
GCGAGCTGACACTCAGGTAAAAGTACGTGGCTTTCGTATTGAGCTTGGCGAAATAGAAACGGTCATCAAAAAACTCGATGGCGTTAAGAATGCAGCTGTAGATGTCTATACCATGTCGACAGGTAATCAAGTGCTTTTAGCCTATGCCTCACTTCATTATGGCTACGAGCTGGATACCAAAACCATGCGTCAACAATTGCGACAGCAGTTACCAGCTTATATGGTGCCAAGCAAACTAATTCTATTAGATGATATGCCGTTGACGGCTAATGGTAAGATAAATCGAAATGGGTTACCAAGACTGGAGTCTGATGACGAACTGGCATCTATTTATGTTGCTCCCGTGACAGAAACACAAAAGCAGCTAGCGGCAATCTGGTGTGAGGTTATCGGTTTAAACCGTGTTGGGATTGATGATAATTTCTTTGAAGTCGGTGGCCAATCGTTGCTGGCAACTCAGGTTATATCACGCGCTCAGGCGTATTTTCAGGTTGAACTGGATCTTCGTGTACAGTTTGAGGAGCCTACTATTAGAGTGATCGCTGATCATATTGACGAAGCGCTGTTGGCAAAACAATTGTTGGAATCTGACTCGGAAGATATGGATGATGAAGAAATCTTTGATATTTAGTTGAACCCAGGGCACTAGCAAAAAGTGGTGATTTTTCCGCAGTAAAGCAGCGCCTTAGTATTTTGCCAGGATATCTTTTTATTTAACGCTTGAAGTAACAAACTCAGCTGTTTGTGGTAAGTTAGCGATGAAAGGCGCTAGAGAAGTTTGAATCATATCTACACTATTCCGGTTGGTGGCATAGAACGACACGCTTGAACCTATGATTGATGTAGAGGGGTTTCTATTAACAAGTTTGCCTAATAGAATCCAGTTATCTGGCACATGGTTAAAGAAATTAGGTGTCACATAAATCATTGCCAGATCAACATTATGTATTTTTACTAATTCGTCCATCCATATGGGGGAGTCGTGTTGCCCGGTTCTCATTTGTAGTGCTTCATCAGATGCCAATCCCCAAAGATCTAAGACGTACTGATCATTTTGATAACTGACCCAACCTAAATCATTAACGGCTATTGGCTTCTTATAGTGATCGACAACAAATCGATGCATTTGGTACTGTTGTGAATAAATATCATGTGAGCTACCTGGTGTAATGATAAGATAGTAGCTATAAGGCAATAAAAATATCGCAACAAATAGCACCAGTCCTGGGTGGCGTTGAGGTTTTCTTATTAATTGGGATATTCTTTGGTGATACACAGACACAGCCCATAATAAGCAGGGCAAATAAATATAGATTTCGTACCGCCCCAACCAAGAGAATTTTCCGGCAATAAAATGTAATAAACCAGCCATTACGATAAAAAATGTCAATTTCTTTTCTTCTTGTGCCCGTTCCTGGCTAAATAAAGTTTTTAAAAGGAAGAATAGTATGATCAAAAAAGTTAAGCCACCCGGTGTTATCAGATTGATACCAATATTGGCGATAAGTCCTGGCACTTTGGTCGTCTGGCTAATAACCTCGGATTTGGCCTGTAATGACGACGGAATTGGATTAAGTTCTAGCGTTAGAAGGAAATAACCAAACCCAATCATACTTAAACCAATAGCGGCAAAGGCGACAAGAGTGGATTTTTTGTTACCCAGCATATATGAATAGAGCCCAAGAGTTAAACTTAGCGCTAAGTTCTCGTAACGTACTAAAGGCCCGAGCACTAATATAATGGTAAACCAATTGGAATGACCAAATCCTTCTCGCATTTTGACGGCATAGTTAAGAGCGAGTAGGGATAGTAATACCTGCAAATTATGCTCCATACCGGTAAAGATAAGTCCAATGATATTGGTACTGAAAACGATGATTAAAGAAATAATGATGGCGTGATAAGATCTGGTCGAGAAGTATTTAAATATCCACGTTGTGACGATATGAAACGTAGCATATGCGCAGATAAGATTGATAATTAAAGGGGAATAGCCGTAGGGATCGATGGGCTGCAATATTGCAAGTAAAAAGGGCCATATTATACTAGACGCAGGGGATGAATACTCGGACAAGTTGACACCATAGTGACCTTGAATAATATTTTCGGCTAAGGCTAGATGAATATAAGGATCATCGAGGGAATAAATGAACCTATAGTCATTTAGATGGATGATATAAGCCAACACTGAGAGTGAAACAAAGGCAAAGAAAAACCTTGTTGTGTTGATAGCTGATAAAGACGTCGACATACTATTTCCAGTTAACCGTTTTTAGTTGGGCATATGATCAGTCTTGATTGTCGTTATTCGAGAAATATATTATTCCAGGCAATGTCAACAGAGCTATTGGGGCTAGGAAGTTCGTATTTGATCGGCGTATTACTATCCACCCATGCAATAATATAGAAGTTTTTATCAATCAATGGCGCATCGAATGTGAAGGTGACACTCATTGGTTGGCTGTCTTGATTAACCTGCTCTATTTTTGCCGTCATGCCATTATATTTGAATGTATCCCCGACCGTAAATAGATCGTTAGCGGTTCTAAATGTCCAGTCGTTTTTTGATACAAGTGGTTTAGTGCCTGTCAATAGAATAGAACTCTCATCTAACCGCTTGATATTCAATTCGTTGGGGTGAGAGGCTAGTACCCAATTTGCATCGCCAATGGGCTTATCGTGCAAATGTCGATACATGGTTGTTTGAATCGCCAAGGATGCCAGCGGCGGGTTCAACAGTATGATATCTTTGCCTTTAACGGTATCATCAATGGGTATACTTTCCAAAAACGTTTTACCAGGCTCCCAGCGTATATAAGGGCTAAAACTGATGATAGGTAACAGGAAGGCTGAAAACACAGTGTGAGTTAGCAGCTGGAGTACAACGGCTGCAGCAGTTAGCAGTTTGACAAGGCTTTTGAAGGTAAACTGAGATCGCCTTACCCAGTACCAAACTAACAGTTCTGCGATAAATGGGGCGGCGCCGATGCTGGTTATGAATAACATTCTACTACCATAGATAACCATGGTATTTGGAATTAAGGCAATCAGTATTCCAAAGAACCAAAATCTCGCGCTGGAGGAGGTTCGTAAAATAGGTAACGATACCAAAGTCATTACTAATAAATAGATACTGACAATGATAAGAAGATTTGTTTTATCTTCGGATTTAATGAGCTGAAAAAACTCAGCAGGAATATTTGACCAGATGCCGGTAAGTAACAATAGTAAGCGGCTTGGAAAGTTTGCTATAAAAGCTTGGGGTTCATTTACTGGGTTAATGTAGCTAGCAAAACCACTGGTTCCAAAACCAATTGATTGATACATGGCATACCAAATCAGCAATACAATACCATAAGGCCATAGCCGTAATAGTCTTATAAACAAACTGTTGTCGCTGCTAAGAAAAATAGCGTAAGACAACAGAAAACCAAATAAACTCAGCGACGCTTCAGCCGAAAGTAGGCCTAAAAAGCTGAAGATGGGAGCGATATAATAGTGAATATGGGTGTAGCTGGTATGCTGATATTTGTGATGAAAAATTAGCGCTAATATACAAAACACATTGGCTATTAGAGAGCCGCGTTGGCAAAGCCAGCCTAAAACCAAACCATGATTACTATCAATGGCATATATTATAATAGCCAGTCCCAGTATAACTTTATAATGGTCACTACCGTGATAAATATTTTTATAGAGGCAATGTAACAATACCAGCCCGGCGATAAACCAAAGTAAGCCATGTAAATGCATTAATGGCGCGGTATTAGGCCAAAGCCAATAGTCTAGCCAGATATTCATTTCAGTGATGGGGCGAAAAAACTGCAGCTTTATTGATTTGGATGAAAACCAAGGCGCTAGACCTGATTCTATTTTGGCGACTATCTGAGAGGGCTCGCCGGAAAAAAAAGAGAATAAACCAAATAAAGACGCATCATCAATTGGCTTGACAATATCTTTGTCTAGCAGTATTGCACGAATATGAAAATCATCGTTTTGAAATCCGACTTTAAATATTGGAGTGAGCAGTAAACAGGAAACGACAATAGCAAAAGCTAGGGGACCGTAGTGCCGACTAAAAGTGTTATTAAGTATTTTCACGTCTATAAAATACCAGCTATGTTCTTACAGTGTTTTTGAAACCGATATCATAGAGCTTAACTGTCTAGGATTTACCGGTAATTTATTCAGTTTATGGTTTTTTAAGCCAATGGGGTCCTTCAATCAAGAGGCTTTGTCCGATTTCGGGTAATTCGAAAACCTGGTATTTATAGGCTCTCCAATCCCAATAAAGCCAACGAAACTGTGGGTCACTTATAGGCTTTTTGATATCCACTCTAATTTCTCGAGGGTAACCATCCATTAAATCTGTAATGTGGATGTCGAGTTCGTTATAGTAATAACTTTCCTTTGTAAAAGGAATATTGCCTCGCAACGCAACTGCTAGCGCGTACACGCCATATAGACCCGACCAGGCTGTGTCATTAAATATTTTTGCATCTGGATATATGGGGAAAGGTGTTTCGTCAGACAATAACAATGATTGCTGGCTAACGCGAGTGACAGTGACATTATTATATGCTGGCGCCAATGTTCTGATTGAAGTAGGAATTTTTTTATTAAAGTAATCGAAGATGTAGGGAATAAAGATACTGCCATGTGGGTCTGGGTTATTTATCAAGATGATATTTTTATTTGCTGATTCTTCAACGCCAATGTTAATCCTTTTATGCATGGCATCACTTAATCTGAAACCATGGTGGAGTCGATTATTGGTATAGCTTACAGCGATTAAAATAAGTAATATGGGGCCAGCAAGAAAATGAAATAGAGCGAAGTAGGCCGCTATAGTTTTGTTAGCGTATTTTTGCCATATGGCGAGCCGGCTTTTAGCGTAATGGGTATAAGCAAAAATGATGTATTCTACGATTAATGCTGAACCGCCAATACCAACATAGAGTGTTAACCTGCCATGTGTTTTTGTTACAGCACTGATGGGAATAGCTGCCAAGATGGTAGCAATAAACCAAAATCGTGCGTTAGCATTGTCTTTTAGCATTGGAAGTGCTAGTAAAGCGACTAGTAAGATAAATATCAATGCACCATAAGAAACGGACCGGGTTGCTTCAAGTGATAACATATTGTCAATGCCGTCAAACCCTGTTAATTGTTCTGCGATAAATAGTGGGAAGCGGATAAATAGGTTTTGTATAAATAATCCAGTGTCTGATGGGTCAACGTAGAGTCCTGTACCACTCGCTCCGAAACCGTTTGAGGTGTATAGAATTCTCCAAAGTACGACAATGCCTCCGTAGGCAGCCATAAAAAATACTCGCTTGGTCCACGGGTCTTTCGCCAGGCATAATTCATAGGCAATGATAAATGCCATGGTGCCGATGCCGGCTTCGGCTGAGAGTAACGAAAGCGCTAGACAACAAAGTGCACAGGCGATCAAGTATCCCTTATCGTTACATCGCCCCCGGTCATGTAAATATAACGTTAAAAGACTAAAAACGAGGGCGATAAAAACGTTCCTGTTCGCCAACCAGAATACCGGTATATTGTAGCTTGGGTCGACGGCGTAAATGAACAGGGCTAAGGAAGCCACGGCGTAACTTGACATGAACCGTCGATAGGTCAGTGCGACTAAACTTAGGGTCAGCAAAAACCAAATAAGGTTGTGGGCGCGCATCATTTCGATGGTATTTGGCCATAACTGATAATCTAGCCAATGGGTAAAAGCAGTAATAGGGCGAAAAAACGAAACTTTAAGTTCGTCATTGGTCCACCATGGGAGGAGGCCGTAGCGTTTCGCTTCTTGAATAGTGTCATCATTTCCTGGCGCAAACGCGAAAAAACCAGATAAAACGGTTAGCAGGTCAGTATTGGGTGCATTGGCTGGAATACCGGCTTGGTGGAGTTGCTCTGAGCCTAAAATGATATTTCTTTGTTGGAAATCGTCTGCTTCAATAGAATTGTCTAATGTCGGAACTTTAAGTACAAAGATGATGATAATGAGAAACAAGCTAAAATGCTCATACTCCAAACCGCGTTTGATTCGGTGGATAACATGTCTCATAAAATGGATGGTAAATTGTTAGTAGGTGAAATATTAGGGGCTAGGAAACCACAGAATAATTATTTGTTTCTTCTATTTATTATAGAAGGACCAGCAATAAATGCAGGCTTTTATAATGACGTCTTACGTTTCTATTGTAATTAATCATCATGCCAATTAACAAATGTGGGAAAATGGCTGCCTTTTTGCCTTTTACCCGTTCGCCTGGTGGGGAGGAGTTGGTGAAAGGTTAGTATCCAAATGATAGAGAAAGCGGTATGAGTGCTATTTGTACCATTTATGGTACTTATGTGGTTGATATGTATTCATGTACTGTCAATATATCCATGCCGATAAATAAATTTTATTCATATTAAGGATAGGGTATTTGGTGTGATTTATAAGAAAATCTAGCTGAGCTATGGGTATTTAATAGTCTGGTTAAAAACTAAAGTCACCGATGTCGGCCTATTTCAGTACTTAGACTTGGGCCATGGCAAGGTTGATGTGATCTGCAAGTTTAAGGATGTTTTGTGAGGTTGGCTGCGAGATGTACATTAAACTTGTTATATAACATGAGCTTAGAGAGCATTTTTGCTTTGTAAGTAGAAATATTTTCGAGGTAGTATAAATTTACTAAAAATTTGCAGTACTAATCTCGCCGCTTATGGTTAAATACGCTATTAACGATTTCGTATCGGCTCGGTTTTCTAAGTAAATAACCTTAATAATAATGACAAAATAATAACAAGTGGTATCGGGTTGACTGGCTATGTCAGATTTTTCGTTTCGAGAGTGTTTTCGGTTTAAACCCAACGTTAAATCGATCTTTGTGCGCAAAGGGCAACGCTATTTGGCGTTGGATGGTATTCGTGCCATATCGATTATGATTATCCTTCCATTTCACTGCCTTTACCTTATGCTTGGCTTTCAAATGGATGAGCCTGCCTTTCGCGAGTTCCATGATACTGTCCCTATTTGGTTGCAGTGGATTCTCAACGCCAGCTTTAGTGTCGATATGTTCTTTGTTCTCAGTGGGTTTCTCATCGGCAATATCTTGTTACGTGAGTATAGAAAATCTTCAACTATCAATATCAAACGTTTTTATTTGCGGCGTCTATTTAGGCTCTATCCAGTTTATTTGTTTTTGATTCTAATTAGCGCGCTGACGTTAGGCCCACATGTTGACACAAGTTATCTATGGTATAATGTGTTTCACTTGGTTAACTTCCTACCTTACGAAAAAATGCTGGTGCTATGGACTTGGACATTATCTGTCGAGGAGCAGTTCTACCTATTGTTTCCTTTGTGTTTACTTATTGCATTTCGTTTTTTTAGTCGGCCGCTGGTATTTTTGTGTGGGTTGTTCTTACTATCATTTGCTATTCGTGCCCTAGTTTTAGCACAGCATCCTGAATTTATGACGATCGATATGTTTAAAGTGGTTTATCCAAAGGTTGACGGCTTTACCGGCATGTACTTTAGTCAACTTTACGATAACTTATATACCCGCTTTGGCTGTTTAATTATTGGTTCTATTGCCGCTTACCTGCATGTTGTACATTCTGATGTGATGGAGCGTATATTATTAAATGCGGTTACCAATACCGTCTTAGTACTGCTCAGTATACTGGGCTTATTCACGGTGTTTTCCTTACCGATGATGTCGCCTGATTCTAGTATTACTGGTGAGGTTCGTTATTGGTATTTTTTATTAAGTCGTAATCTATTTGGGTTTTGCCTGTCCGTTTTATTGCTTTGTATGATTTATCCCGCAGGTATATTAACTAACGCGATAGCGAGGGTATTATCCGCCAAGTTTTGGTTTCCAATCGCACAATTGTCTTATAGCATTTATTTGCTCCATATGCCGATGGCGGCCATTAGTGCTGCAGTAGTATTTCAATTGGCAGGGGGGCTTAGTGGTTTTGAGCCATATCATTTGGTTTATGCTATGTTGCTTTGTGCATTTTTGGCAGCGATTCCAGCTATCTTTTCGTTTGCATTTTTGGAAGCGCCTTTTATGCGGATGCGAGGTGTGATAGAGGGAAAGTCCGCTGAAAGTAAGCTTGCAGAAGCGAGCTAGCTGTAAAAGAAATTAGTTGTTTAAGATAATACATTGCTGCACAACTGATGCTATTTAGCTATTTATTTGTGCGACTTATTTTGTATGTTAGCAATTAGCATTTTAGATGTTTAGCGATAGCATTGTACAAATCCGTTGTTACAATTGGCTTGTGCACAATGGCATTCATGCCTGATTCAATGCACTTTGTATCGCTTTCTTCCGTATCGTGTCCAGTTAAGGCAATAATAGGAATATCTTTGGTTTCAGCTCTGCCATTGCGGATAATATGCGTGGTATCGTAGCCATCGAGCTCTGGCATTTCAACATCCATCAATACTATATCAAAAGTTTGTTGTTGCAGCGCTTCAATTGCCAGGTGGCCATCTTCGGCAATATAACACTCACAGCCAGATTGTTTGAGCAGTGTTTTTAGCAATAGCTGATTAACTGGATTATCCTCTGCAATAAGGATTTTTGCATTCAATTGGATATGAGATTCTGGCTTGACTTCATTATCGTCTTCGGCCTTTGTTAGCTCGGCTTTGTTCTCTGTTAATTCTGTTTGATCGTGTGACGGTAAAAATATATTAAACCTAGTGCCTTTGCCGATTGCTGTGTCAAAGACAATCGTACCGCCGTGGGCTTCAACGATCATTTTCACGATGGACATGCCGAGGCCAGTTCCGTTTGATTTGCCAAATGTGGTAAAAGGCTCAAATAAGGTCGCATGAAGCTGCTGAGGGATTCCTGGGCCGTTGTCAGCGGCGATGATATGAACACCGCGATCAATATGTTCAATAGTTAAAGAAAACTTGGCATCCTTGTGAGGTGTAGAAACAATAGCATCTCGTGCATTGGTAGCCAGATTGAGTAGCACCCTGCGGATACGATCTTTATCAATATGCAAGGTGCCATCTTGCAGAATTTGAGTGCTAAAGCTGATACTGGATTTTTCGAATATTGGCTTCATAAAGTTAGCAATATCTGCCAAAAATAATGATGAATCAATGGCGGTGAGCGATAGGTTTATTTTACCATTGCTGAACTCGAGTACCTCATGAGCCATATCGGACATACGGGCTGCTTCTGCGTGAATGATATCGAGGTATTCCGATTTTTCGTTAATAGAAATATCATCTTTGCCTGCCATTTCGGCGAAAGACATTATTGCCCCTATGGGGTTTTTGAGGTCGTGGACAATTGACGCTGCGGTCGCGCCAATACCTGCGAGACGTGAGTTCTCCTGGGATTCAATATTTTCTATTGTTAACGCTAGCGAACGGGCCATGCCTTCCATCATTTCTCTAGTTTCACTAGAAAGCTTGGGATGTTTATCAAAACTGAGTATCCCTAAGACTGCCTTCAATCGGTCTTCTTGCAATACCGGAAGTAGCATTTGATTATCGACCACATCAAGTTTATTAATTTCTGCAATAAACTTTGATTTTCTTTCTGGTACCTCATAAGGTATCACTGTTTCTAGTATATTGCTGTTTTGCCAACGTTTATAGCCAATGAAGTTTTTTCCATCAGTCGACGGTATAAAGAGGTCCACCTCCTTGATATTAAAATCAGTCTCCATTGCCAACAGATGGCGCAGAGCGATATCAACAGCTTCAATTTTGGTTTTCGCACCGCTCATTTCCTTTGTAGCTTCTAAGTGATGCAAAATCTGAACATTCTTGTTATCCAGTTTGCTATAGAGCCTGGCGTTATCAATTGAAATAGCTATATT
>JANQMK010000430.1 GCA_028280085.1 Pseudomonadales bacterium | reverse complement strand
CCGGAATGCAAAATGCCGTATTCATCAACTGTGGCTGCCAAAACAAATGATGTAATTCCACCCCGAGTGACCAGGCGAAAAATGGCGCAAACTCTCCTGTCCAACAGGTTCTCTCGATCAACGATCGAAGGTCATCAACGCCAGTCACCTTCATATAAAGCTCATGTCGTAACATGGAACCAAACAGCAGATCAGCACCATAACCCGTAACAATGTGTTGTACATCATTAGCGGCTGCCTCCGCTAAGATGCTCAACTGGGCCAAGGTTTCAGCGGTAAGACCGTCGATGGTTTCATTACAAAATACCGCTCGCTCGAAATGCTCCATCGCCATTTGATGAGAACCCAGTACTCTAGCATGGGCCACACCGAGAAAATGAGCTAACGCTTCTGCTTCAACATATTCATCGCCGTATTCCGTACCCAATGTGTAGGTATGTAGCGCAGGATTAAATTTATTGACTAGTGCAGTTGCTGTCGAGGAATCAATACCACCTGATAGAAACGTACCCCAATCACCACTGGCAGCCCCTATTGATGCCACCGAATTCCAAAGAGCCTCTGTCAACGCTGCTTTACATTCTTGGTCATCATGAAAGACCATCATTGGTGTATAATCTAATGGTAATCCGCCACTAATTGTCAGTTCAAACGTCGAAGAAATCTGTACGGAAGCACCAGGGTCAACACGGTGTATATTAACATAGGGGCTAAAATTCACGGCGCGCTTGCCGGCTCGAGACAGACTCACATGATCGAAGCTAACGTCAACTTTATCGACCAAAGCAGTTAAACTCTTCACTTCACTGGTAATCACCAAACGCTTCTCATCTGCAAAATACCACAAGGGAAAAGTGCCTAACGGATCCGTCTCAAATTTAACGCCCGAACCATCGATAGTAATATGAAGCCAAGACGTTTGGGGGGTTTTTCTAGAGTTCTTAGGTATTAGGTAGTGCGACGCAGACTCACTGTTGATGCTATCATCTGGCCCTTTACCGGCAATTGAAGAAAGGTACAACTGACCATTGGGCACAGCGACGCTGGTTATACCCCCCTTATTGACATCTCCACTATAAGGACATAACAGCGTCACCAACCGAGTTAGATCTGCATAGGGCTTGACACTGGAAACACTTGCGCCGTGTTTCTCAAACACACATAAAAATGACACAGTTTATTCGACCATTTTGTTTGGTTGAAAAGTTGCCCCCGCCAACATTAGTACGCAACTAATCTGACAAGAGCTATTTGCCCAACATACTACGGGCAACCACCTCTTTCATTATTTCTGAAGAACCGGCATAAATGGTTTGGATACGTGCATCAACATAGAAGCGCGAAATGGGGTATTCAGCGGTATAGCCATAGCCACCAAATAGCTGTAGACACTCGTTGACAACTCTCAGTTGCATTTCAGTCGCAGCATACTTAAGCATGGCGGCATCGTCGACTGTCATCAAACCAGCATTGAACTTCTGCATATGCTTTTCAAATAGCGCTCGACATAACTCAATATCAGTTTTACATTGCGCTAGTTTGAATCGAGTATTTTGAAACTGGCTAATTGTCTGGCCAAATGCTTTTCGCTCTTTAACATAATCAATCGTTAAATCTAAAGCCCCTTGCGCAGCACCAATCGCTTGAACAGCACAGCCTAGTCGTTCGCGAGGCAGTTCATCCATCAGATGAAAAAAACCATGATTTTCACGGCCCAACAAAGCATCCGCTGGCACACGCATATTGTCAAAAAATAATTCAGCAGTATCACTACAATGTTGGCCAATTTTGTGGATTTGTTTGCCCCGCGCGAAGCCGGCAAGTGTCGTATCGACTAAAAATAACGAAATACCTTTTGCACCGGCGGCGACATCTGTTTTAGCACAGACAATTACCAAGTCAGCATGAATGCCGTTGCTGATAAAAGTCTTGGAACCATTGATAATATAATCGTCGCCGTCCTTTACAGCGGTAGTCTGCATCGCTGCAACATCACTACCAGCACCAGGTTCTGTCATCGCTAACGCACCAACGACCTCACCGCTCACCATCGCCGGTAGCCAAGCCGTCTTCTGCGTTTCGGTGCCAAGGTTGTTAATATATGGTGCAACAATATTGGCATGAATATTATAGCCAGTCCCTAAGCCAGCATACCCCAGTCGCGACATTTCTTCTTGAATCATCTGCACGATATCAAAATTAGCTTCAGCAGCACCGTACTGTGCGGGCAAATCAACGCATAACATACCGGCCTTACCCAAGGTACGCCAGATCTCCCGCGGCACAATACAGTCTTTTTCCCACTGTTCATAATACGGGCTCACCTCTTGCTCGAAAGCCCGCAAGACCATTTCTTTAAACAGTTGTAACTCTTCAGCCGAGCTTTCTGAATACTGGGCTGGTTTTTTTTTATCCACGCACTAACTCCTCCACTTCCCTCTGGTGGTCTCAATAATAAAGCGGATTGCATTATACGTTAAATAGGGGGTGATTGGTGGCTAATTCGAGTCATCGAAAACCAAGCTAACTGAGTTGCTCCGATAGCGGCTTCAGACTAGTCGTGTTAAAGATATACAGCAACAATTGTCATTTGATTAAATCAAATGCATTACGTAACACGTCTTTCGGCAGTTTAGCGATCGAATGATCTAGCCAATCGTTGTACCATTCAAGAAACTCGAGCCGCCTACCATATCCTTCGCCGTACATGCTAGTTAATGCAGCAGAGCCTGCATCAGAGTTAGCATCCTTGTCCGGCTGGCCAGGCCATTGGGTAGGCGCTAACTGATGGGTTTCGCCATTTAAAAACCACAGTGTGCCAACATCATCACCATTAACTGCCAGCATTTGGTAACAATTATCGACACGAGAAATAGGTAATAAGCCAGATAAAGGTACGGGCAAATCCTTTAATTCACCCCACCGGTGCAAAGGTTTGAACGGCAACCCAAAGTACTTTTTCAGGTCTACGTCATGGCCCAATATAACACCAATTTCTGCCACCGATTCCTCCAATGACAACAAACCACAGTTTTCCCCTTCATCACCATTGCCAACAGTCGCAATAAAATCGCGATAGCCTTGGGGTAGTCGCAGCCCATAGGTTCGCTCAAATAAATCGATCTCAGCAATGGGCAAGGTGGATTTTGGTCGATAGCGGTAGCCCTGCTTAACACGTTGCAAGAGCCTTATCTTCTTTTGAATAGTGTCTATGTCTGACATATGGCTTCGTTCTAGATCATTAGCTGGCTGATATGATTAAGGGTCATGGGTAAGTATAGCGCTTCAAACCACATTCAGCAGCGAATTGGCAATATCGGAATTGAGCTATGTCATGGTAAAATCCGCCCATTTAAACTTATCATGTTAACACTTTTCATACTAACTCAGTGGATATAATCAATGACCATCAACTTAAATGCTATGCCTTTAACCATCGACTTACTGCATGTCATTTTAGGTACAGTAGCACTGCTATTTTTTGTTCTATTTTTAATCAAATTAAGTAGTAAGCCCAGTGCGCCTCCAGCCCCATCGGCTGAGCCGGCTACACCGGCTAAAACCGAGTTACGAGAAACCACCCCCGACGCAGCCCTGCAATTGTTATCACTACTACAGCAGGATGCACGTTTTATCGATTTTCTCAATGAAGACTTAACCGGATTTAGTGACGAGGAAGTTGGCGCTGCTGCACGAGTCGTCCATGAAGGCGGTAAAAAAACGTTAAATAACTACTTTAACTTCGAACCATTACGTAGTGAAGAAGAAGAATCCGTCATTACCCTAGCAGAAGGATTTAATGCCGCAGAAATCCGATTAACCGGCAATGTCGTAGGTGAGGCGCCCTTTAAAGGTACGTTAGTCCATCGCGGCTGGAAAGCAGTAGATATTAAACTACCTAAATTATCACAAGGCCACGACGCTCGCATCGTGGCGCCAGCCGAAGTAGAACTTTAGACGTTAGTAGAACTTTAGACATTAATAGAGCGTCAAACATCGCGCCTACGCGCTAGTCCGAATTAAGTTGAACCTATCTCACCATTATTAGGGATGTAATTAACCCATGAGTCAGGAAGTTGAGAACCAAAACAATGGCAATAGTAATATACGCTATGCCATTGGCATTGACCTAGGTACCACGCACAGCGTTCTATCTTATATCGATTTGCAAAACGACACCGAATTAGTCCACGAAGTTATGCCTATCCCCCAACTGGTGACACCGGGAAGTGTCGAAAGCAAGAGCCAATTGCCTTCTTTTATTTACCAAGCCCATGCCGCAGAACTATCTGCAGAGGACATTGCTTTACCGTGGAACGCAGAGCCTGAAACCATTACCGGTGAACTTGCTAGATCGCTCGGTAGTAAAACGCCTATTCGTTTAGTATCAAGCGCAAAAAGCTGGCTTTGTCACAGTGGAGTCGACCGGCATGCCAGTTTTCTGCCATTTGATAGCCCAGAAGAAGTTGAAAAAATTTCCCCCATGGAGGCTACATTTAACTATATAGAACATTTAAAAAACGCCTGGGACCACCGTTTTCCAGACCACCCTTTAGTAGAGCAGGATATCACCATCACCATCCCCGCCTCTTTCGACCCAGCTGCACGGGAACTCACCGCCGAAGCCGCCAACTTCACCGGCTTTAAACATTTAACATTATTAGAAGAGCCGCAAGCCGCCGTCTATAGCTGGATAAAAAACACAGCTAATGATTGGCGAGAGCAAGTTAATGTGGGCGATATTATTCTAGTCATCGACATCGGTGGCGGCACAACAGATCTATCTCTGATAGCCGTAGCGGAAGATAACGGCAATTTAACCTTAAATCGCATTGCGGTCGGCGACCACATCTTGTTAGGTGGGGACAATATGGATCTCGCGCTGGCATATCTAGTAAAAGCTAAATTAGCTCAAGCCGGCAAGCGTTTACAACCATGGCAAGTTCTAGGCATTACCCACGAATGCCGCGCGGCTAAGGAAAAGTTACTCAATGATGCCAATATTGACGCCGTACCCATAGTGGTGCCTAGCCGCGGTTCAAAACTACTAGGCGGTACACTGCGGACAGAGTTGACACAAGAAGAGGTACAACAAACGCTAGTTGAAGGTTTTTTCCCACAAGTCGCTATTTCCGATATGCCACAGACTCAAACACGTGGCGCGCTTTCGCAAATGGGACTGCCGTATGCTCAGGACGCCGCAATTTCCAAACACCTAGCTGCGTTTTTAAATAAGCAACAACATGCCGCGAAAGAGTTTACCGATCAACACGCTGAACAAGATGGCGGTTTCATTAAACCAACTGCAATACTGTTTAACGGTGGTGTGCTTAAAGCGCCGGCATTAGCCGACCGCATGATGACGATTATTAATACATGGCTTGCCCAGGCTGACGCCAGCGAAGCCAGACTGTTAACGGGCGTTGACTTAGATCTAGCCGTGGCCATTGGCGCCTCATACTATAGTTACGTCCGCCGCGGCAAAGGCGTTCGCATACGAGGCGGTATCGCAAGCAGTTACTATGTGGGTATCGAAAGTGCGATGCCGGCGGTACCTGGTATTGAACCACCACTAGAAGCATTATGCGTTGCGCCTTTTGGTATGGAAGAAGGTTCTGAGACCGATATGTCAGAGCGAGAGTTTGGCCTTGTTGTAGGAGAACCGGTTAAATTTTGTTTTTTTGGCTCAACCGTGAGACGAGATGACACCGTAGGTACCCTATTGGAAGACTGGGAACCTGGAGAACTGGAGGAACTGCCAGAAATCCAAGTTACTCTTCCCGCCGACGGGCGTACTGCCGGCGACA
>JANQMK010000417.1 GCA_028280085.1 Pseudomonadales bacterium | reverse complement strand
CGCGAATCACTACGGGTGGGTTTTCTACAAGGGCACTTTCTAACAATTCGCAGAGTTGAGGATAGGTTGACATGGCTTGGGCAATATCACACAATCGATCAGCCACTATATCTGTTAATTGTTGTTGCAACGTCGGTAAGGCTAACAATGATTGCAGTAGCTGACTGAGATCTCTCGGTCGAGCAGATCGCAAAGCGACGCGGGCTAGAATGCGTTCCATATCGCCTACCTGTTTTAAGGTATCTCTTATGAGCTCGAATTTGTAATCCCTTAACAGCTCTTCGTCAGCATTTTGTCGCTCGGCAAGTTGTTGCAAGTTTCGCAGAGGGCGGTTTAACCAACGTTTCAGTAAACGTCCACCCATTGCCGTTGAGGTATTATTTAACACCGCATAAAGGGTATTATCGGTACCGCCACTTAGATTGGTATCGATTTCTAAATTGCGACGCGAAGATGCATCTAGTATCACACTATCTTCACGATTTTCATGGACGAGGCGGCGAATATGGGGGAGAGCAGTGCGCTGTGTTTCTTTGGCGTATTGCAATAAGCAACCGGCGGCTTGAATAGCAATTTGTAGGTGGTCGCAGCCAAAACCCTGTAAATCTTTGGTTAGAAACTGTTGGGTAAGCAATCTTAAGGCCGTATCACTTTCAAACTCCCAGGGTGGTCTGGCTCTAACGCCGCGACGTGATTGCTTTAACGCGGCACAATCTATTTCGTCATTAATCAATAGTTCCGCTGGGTCTAGCCGTTGGATCTCACTCAGTAAGGCATCATAACCTTGTACCTCCAGCACATGAAAACGCCCACTGCCGATATCAAGTGTGGCAATACCAAAAGTTTCGCCACACTGCTGTACTGCAATTAATAAGTTATCTTTGTTATCGGGTAGTAATGCTTCGTCACTGACGGTACCTGGCGTGATCACCCGAACGACTTTTCTTTCGACAGGCCCTTTACTCGTATTGGGATCGCCAATTTGTTCACATATTGCAACAGACTCGCCGAGCTTGACGAGTTTGGCAAGATAGTTGTCAGCGGCGTGAAAAGGTACCCCAGCCATAGGAATAGGTTCACCGCCCGACTTGCCGCGTGCGGTGAGGGTAACGTCCAGTAATTGCGCGGCACGTTTAGCGTCGTCAAAGAATAGTTCGTAAAAGTCACCCATCCGATAAAAAACTAATTCGTTAGGATGTTCTGCTTTAATGCGCAAGTATTGCTGCATCATTGGTGTGTGTTGAGCTGTTTTTTGTGTTGTCTGGTCTTGGGTTACGGCCATATTGTGTAATGAATTCCTTTTACTATTAACACTATTACTGTCTTTATTATTACCTTTAACCTTGAGCTATCTTTGTAACTATCGTTGTCGAATTGTGCGTTGTTTAATTGCGATCAAGTTTGCTTAGTTTTTAGCGCTGGTTTTACCGGCGGTACAGAAGTTATTCACCTAGCTAATTATGGGCTACCGCCCACCTACTGGTAAGGATACCAAACGGGGTATAAAACCACTATCGACTCCCGACTTCAGTGGCTGCGATCTATGAGAAGATGACTTTTTGACCGGCGTGCTGATCTAATAATGATTAAAAAACAGTTTTGATGGTTTTGCTTGAGTTACTTACTGAAAAATGACAGCCATCAAAATAATTTCTCAAACTATCGCCTGAAAAATAGATACTTCTTATGAGTTAATACTGCTCAATCATAAGTTACGCTGGCAGAGATCTGGGTTTTTATTAACTAAACCCGTTGCTGTTTGTATGTCTGGTGCCGGTAGGATGCTTACAATCTGATAGTGTATTCTCTAAGTGAGTATTTATAGTGATGTTCTGCCTGAGAGTTATTTATCCGATTCACGCGTTACGGTATTGACAATAAACCTGTCATTAATCCCTCATTTGTAATGTCATACAGATCAGCTATTTTTTGTAAGTAATAAGATTTAAGCGTTGTGACTTAGTATTTATATTAGCCAAAGGAAAAGGGACGCGTGAAGGCTGATCGATGTGCCATAACAGTTGGATTCGCCAGCTATTGTTTGGTGGGCTTACTGTTTTCATTTCCTCTTAGTGCGGTTGAAAAACAAGAAACTACTAAGGAACAACTCGAAGAAGAAGTCGAAGATCTTAAAACGACTATCGAAGCGCTAAAAGATACCGTCGAAAAACTTGAAGTCTATGTTGTTAAAGACAAAAAGAGAGCTCGACGACAGCTTAACTCGGTTCGAAGAGCCATTAAACGTAAACACCGTGGATTAAAGATCGGTGGCTACGGCAGTTATGGTTTTACCTCCTCTTCTAGTGATTTTGATGATGGCTCCATTACGCTGCGTGACGATGTTATCTTTCGCACTGATACGATGGGGGCACTACAGTTTGATTACATCATCAACGATAAATTTAGCACAACAGTGCAGTTAGTCGGTGAAGCGGCTGATGATTTTGAGGTATTTATTGATTGGGCTTATGTGACTTATCGATTTTCTGATAATTGGCGCATGTTGTTGGGGCGCAGTACTTCCGACCTTAACTTGTATTCATCGCAGCTGAAGACTGGCATTAGCTACCCCTGGGTGCGTCCACCCATGGGCTTTTATACGACATCGTTTTCTGGCGTTGATCAGCTTCAGGTGTTTTATAGCAAACAGATGGGTCCTTGGAGTCATCTGGTAAACGGTATCTTTATTTCAAGTGAATTGACTCTACAAGCTGGTGTAGATGTCGTTGTAGCAGATACCTACGGTGTTTCTTATCAACTGGACTATCATGAGTGGACGGCTCGAGTGGTGGCGCTGACATCGGATGTTGATGTCGATTTACGTTTCGGCTCCGGTATCGTAACGCTCAATGACAATGCTAATAATTACACTGCTGCATTGCGCTACGATGACTCCGACTGGTTTTTTCTTTTAGAGAGCTATGCGTTTCGCGCAGAAAACTCTACGTTAGTCGATAATGATGCTTATCTAACGTCGGTTGGTCGATATTTCGATTCGGGGCGCTATATGCTATATGCGATTGCAACAGTTGCTATAACCAGCAATGGGCTCGGTTTTGTTCCCGATCCGAAACATAAAAGCCATGGTGTGGGTATACGTTATAACGTCCACCCGCAAATTGCACTAAAAGCTGAGTGGCAACATTTTGATAGCCAAGAAAATTTTAACTTTCCTAACAACACTTTTTCTGCGGTAATTGATGTTGCTTTTTAATTGTGTACTGCGGGTTAAGTAGAAGGAAAGGTGGTTGTCGTATTAGACAACGTGCATTGGAATTGTGAGTTGTGAATTGTAAAACAACAGGGACTTTAGGGACGAAGGAAAAGTCATAATGAGATACTGCAAGTTGATAATTGTTATACTTGTCGTATTTGCCAACTACCCGCGAGTGGTAGCTGGAGAGATAGCGCTGATTATACATCCGAGCCATAAGTTGGAAAGTATCTCTATTGATCTCGCTTCCGCCATATACCTTGGGAAAACAAAGGCATTACCGGATGGCACCATGGTACACCCGATAGATCTGAGTGATGACGAACCATCCCGTGATTTGTTTCACAGGTATATCACTCGCAAAAATAAGTATAAGTATAAAGCTCATTGGTATCGCTTAGCATTTACTGGCAAGGGCCTACCACCGGAAACCGTCGTCGATGATGATGAAATGATTGAATTGATTTCTAGCAGTAAGGGTTATATTGGTTATGTCGATGCCAGTGCGTTACCTGATGACGAATCGGTGAAAATATTACTGACCATACCGACGAAAGCGATATAAGATGGGAGAGGCCATTAGTTTGCTACTTATTATTGTCTCATAGACTTTATGTGTCTCATAGGTTGAGTAAAGTATCTGACCTATTAGTACCAAATAGTACTAAATCTAGTAATAACGATATATCTGGTAGTGAATTTTATTTTCCGCTACAGCGGTTGCTTATGTATGGGTAATCGTCATACAGTGTTAGCGTCCCAATCATATAACTCTACCAAGCTATCATGTCCCTTCTGTATTGGCCCCACCAGGTTGCAAATACTCAGCACATTAAATCCTAGATGACCTTGGTCCATTAGTGGTTAGTGGCCGTTGAATACTTGGCTTGTATGTCTTTTAAAAACTGACTTTGTTAAAATTCAGCGTTGTGTAGTGATTAAGATAAAAACAACTGTTAGGTGTACAAGGGGTGATTATCTTTGGAAGAGATATTTCAGCTAGCGCAGCAATTAGGTGATCGCTTATGTCAAGTGGGTAAACTGGTTACTACGGCTGAATCATGTACAGGCGGTGGCATTTCTCACGCTATTACTTCTGTTGCTGGCAGTTCATCTTGGTTTGAAATGGGGTATGTTGTTTATTCTAACCGCGCTAAACAGCAACTTCTTAATGTTTCAGCAGCGTCATTACAGTCACATGGTGCGGTCAGCGAAGTTGTTGTCAGAGAGATGGCGACGAGTGCATTAACTCAAGCTAATGCGGATTACGCCGTTGCTGTTAGTGGTGTCGCCGGTCCTGGTGGCGGCTCCGCCGACAAGCCAGTTGGCACGGTTTGGTTTGCTTGGGCATTTAAAGATGGAAAGGTTCATACCCTGTGCCAACAATTTAGCGGTGATAGAAATGAAGTTCGCGATCAAACTGTGGTGGTCGCCTTACGTGGATTATTGGCCGATGTAGAAGCATCGGCGTAGCTGCCGCTTTAAATTTATTGGTACTGGCGGTAAATAGTTTGTTTTGTGGGCAATATAGATAGAAAATAAAAAAATGGTTGACGTGGCTAAATTTGCTGGCTATAAATACATGATCTTTTATACAGTACTGTAAAAAACACCAATATCGAATCACACCGCAATATTAATGTAACGAGGTAATGAGTAACATGGATGCACAGAAAGACAAAGCACTAGCGGCTGCCCTAGGCCAAATTGAGCGGCAATTTGGTAAAGGTACGGTCATGCGAATGGGCAATAAGGAACAAGTTGCTATTCCCAGTATTTCTACCGGCTCTCTAGGTTTAGACATTGCCTTGGGTATTGGTGGTTTACCAAAGGGCCGAATTGTCGAAATCTATGGCCCTGAATCTTCTGGTAAAACCACCTTGACTTTGCAAGTCATCGCAGAATGCCAAAAACAGGGCGGTACCGCAGCGTTTATCGACGCGGAGCACGCGTTAGATCCAATATATGCAGAAAAGCTGGGTGTCAACGTTGATGACCTTATCGTGTCCCAGCCTGATACTGGTGAGCAAGCGTTAGAAGTCACAGATATGCTGGTCCGTTCCGGCGCTATAGACGTATTGATTATTGACTCTGTTGCGGCACTGACGCCCAAAGCAGAAATTGAAGGTGATATGGGTGATCATCATGTTGGCCTGCAAGCGCGGTTAATGTCTCAAGCACTACGCAAACTAACTGGCACAATCAAGCAGGCCAATTGTCTTGTTATCTTTATCAACCAGATTCGAATGAAAATTGGGGTTATGTTTGGCAATCCAGAAACTACGACTGGTGGCAATGCACTAAAATTCTATTCTTCTGTTCGATTGGATATTCGCCGTACGGGGGCTATCAAAGAGGGTGAAGAAGTTATCGGCAACGAAACCCGAGTCAAGGTAGTTAAAAACAAAGTATCGCCCCCATTCAAACAAGCAGAATTTCAGATATTGTACGGTCGCGGTATTTATCATCTTGGAGAAATTATCGATCTTGGTGTAAAGCAGGGACTTATTGATAAGGCTGGTGCTTGGTACAGTTACAAGGGTGATAAGATCGGTCAAGGTAAAGCAAACGCAGCTAAGTTCTTGGAAGACAATAAGGCAATTGCCGATGAAATTGAAACCCAAATTCGTCAACAACTGTTAAATGTCCAGGGAGCACCCGAGGAAGGGGTTCAGGAGTCTGGTAAGGTAGCGACTAATGACAAAAAATCTAAAAAAGGCGCTGCAGCACTGGCCTAGTTAACTAAAAAATAGCAGTGAGAGCCCATTTACAGCTTAAGTAAATTTAATAGTTAGGTAAATGTAATATTAGGTAAAGTTAACAGTAGCAATACTCTGTAAGCTAAGGTTATGCGTTGGGCTCTCTAGTTAGTTGAGTATTCAAGCTTGTTTCTTTTTGAGTTGAAATATTGGTTCGGCTTTTCTATATCAGTTTTTAATTCGCAACTTTGTTTTTAAAAAACTTATTCTTTAAAAAAGTATGGTCTTTAAAAAGCGTTATCTTTAAAAATCTTTGTCTTTAAAAAACTTGTCTTTAAAAAGAATATAGCTTCTAAAAAAATAGGTAAAAAGAAGACAATAGAGGACAGAAAATAAAAAAATAAAGGCAGAGAATAGGTATCATCTCATGTAAGTTAGTGTAAGAAAAAGTTATTTGTTATGTCTTCGAGATTAGACCCTAAACAGCTAGCGGACGATGAGATTAGTCATCCGTCGGCGCCAAATATCAGTAGTGCACAAATTAGATTAGCGGCAATGGACTTACTGGCACGTCGAGAACAGAGCCAGAGTGAACTAGCTTCCAAGTTAAAACGTAAATTCATTTCTAAACAATTTAGTCCTCAATCATTTAGTTCTCAACCATTTAATTCTCAACAACATGGAAAAGCTGATCACTTGTCGCTTGATGCCGTGATTGACGATGTCATCGAGCAGCTGCAACGAGAGAATTTGCAAAATGACGAACGTTATACTGAAGCCTTTATTCATTATCATAGAGAACGAGGTCGTGGTCCGAGAAAAATCCGTAATGAGTTAATGGCGAAAGGCGTCAGTGAAAATGTAATCAATGAACTGTTAGATGAGGGCGATCGAAGATGGTTGTGCGCTATAAAACAGTTGAGTGAAAAAAAATATTCTCGTTCTGCAATCACCAAACAAGAGTTAGCCAAGCGCTTTCGTTTTTTTCAAGGAAGAGGCTTTACAACTGAACAAATACAGTCTGTGCTCAATAATAGTGCGGTATAGATTGAGAAAAGTTTAATAAAAATGATAGTAGAGCAATAACACTGCAACACGATAACGAAGCCCGCTATTAAAACTTGCTTACTTTATCTCTTATCCTTAGTCCGGCAGATAAGGGACCAACAACTATAAAAATAGTTCAATCTCCTTGGCGAAAATCCTGTAGTACACATCTAAAGTAGCAACCTGTTTGTAAATGTCATTCGACTTGTCACTGATTATGTTAACGAATAGGGTATTGTTTGATATTTTTGGCGTCGTTACCTAGTTAGTGAACTTTTTGTAACTTCGTAGTGTCTATGAAGCGATTTCTAATTACTCATAGTTTCCCTAGTGGTTTCATATTGATTTTAGGAGATAAAAAATGAGAAAAATACTTGTCGTTACGTGGACGTACTTGTTGGCCGCGCTGGTTACCAATGCCTCTATGGCGGCACTGCCACCGGAAGATTACCAGGGCAATGCTCTTCCTACGTTGGCGCCTATGTTGGAAAAAGTACAGTCCTCTGTCGTGAATATCGCAACTTACTCAAAGCGACAACAAGCTAATCCACTGTTTAACGATCCTTTTTTTAGACATTTCTTTAATGTACCGCCACAGCGGCAACGCTCAGTGCCTCAAAAGCGTCAGCGTAGTGCGGGCTCTGGAGTTGTCATTGATAGCAAAGAGGGTATTGTCGTTACTAACTATCATGTCATTAAAAATGCCGATGAGATTCAAGTATCGCTAGTTGATGGTCGTAGCTTTAAGGCGGAATTAGTTGGTTCAGATCCAGAGGTTGATATCGCTGTGCTTAAGATTAAGGCTAAGGGATTAGTACAGGTAACGATGAGCGATTCTGATCAGCTGCGCGTTGGTGATTTTGTGGTAGCTATTGGTAACCCATTTGGTTTGGGCCAAACGGTTACGACGGGTATTGTAAGCGCGTTAGGTCGGACAGGTCTTGGTATAGAAGGCTATGAAAACTTTATTCAAACAGATGCTTCAATTAACCCTGGTAATTCAGGCGGGGCGCTAGTGGATTTACGTGGGCGGCTGATTGGCATTAATACCGCTATAATTGCGCCGGCTGGCGGCAATGTCGGAATTGGTTTTGCTATCCCTGTCAATATGGCACAGGCAAGCATCAATCAAATTTTAGAACACGGAGAAGTTCGCCGCGGTGTGTTAGGTATTTCCATTCAGGATCTTACCCAAGAACTACGCGATGCATTTGACTTATCGGAACACCAGCAGGGTGTGCTCGTTTCACTTGTTAGTAAAGACAGTGCAGCGGAAGACGCGGGTATGTTAGCAGGTGACATCATCACACAAGTTGACGGAAAAGCAGTGCGTTCAGCTGGACAATTGCGTAACCAGATTGGTATGCGTGAGATTGGTGATCGTGTTGAGATAACTCTGGTAAGAGAAGGTAAAGACAAGACGCTAAAGGTGAAAATTGGCGAACCTCAAGATTATCAAATTAGTCGTGGTAGCGTACATAAACTGTTAGAAGGGGCGAGTTTTGAAAACAATAGTCAAGGTGATGGTGTGGTCGTAACTGGGCTGGCGCCCAATTCATCAGCAGCCTTTGGCGGTTTACGGGTTGGTGACGTTATCATTAGTGTTAATCGGCAACCGGTTGATGATCTTAAGAGTCTGCGCCGAGCATTAGGGGCAGATCGGAAAAAGATATTAATGCAAATTCAGCGAGGTTTTGCGTCGTTATTTCTGGTAATTCAATAATTTGTCGACACGAAACGTGCCTTGCTGCATAGGCAGTGAGGCACTAGTGTTATGGAGCACGCCCAGTAATGGATTGAACTGGTTAATTTTATTAAGGTAAAGTCGGCTGATTTCCCCCGCTTTTTTATTGCGTAACAGTCAATCTCTTATTTTCCGTTTAGGCAAGTTTTTGCTTTTTGTTTCCCTCTGTTTTATCGACAATGCGCTGTACTCTCAGTATAACTACTGAGAGTTAGGCTTTTTAAATAAGGTTAGTGTCGCCAGTTGTCCGATTAATTTTGATTCAGATCAATGTTAGTTGGTTTAGGAAAAGTATTATTTAAACGGTGAAAAAGTCGGGAGTGTAATCATGTATAAAAAGATTGTCACCGCTATAGATTTGTATGCAGAAGTTAAACCTGTGTTAGATAAAGCTGTAGCGTTGGCAAAATCGAATAATGCTGATTTAGAGATTATCTATATTTCAGAACCTGTTATTACTGGCTATGGTATGGTAGCTGGTCTGGAACATATGAACACAGAATTGGCGATTCGAGAAGAACTTTATCCAACAATAGTCAACTTGGAAAAAAGTTATCAGCTTGCACGGGGGACGATTAACGTTATTTTTGGCAGTGGACCGGTAGATGAAATTATTCAATATGTTGAGAAGGCCGGGGCAGATTTAATTGTTATAGGTAGTCATGGTAGACATGGCTTAGCACTTTTTTTAGGAGCGACCGCGAACGGTGTATTACATCGAGCCAAAACGGATGTGCTTTCAGTTCGTATAGATCAATAACTTGGGAAGAATTTGACACAAATCAAAAGCTGGTGAATTCCATTTTTTTTCAAAAAAGGAGCCTTGAATTAGTGGCACTGGGCCCAACATAAGAACCATAACATGGTGGTTGCAGCTATCAACTGCATTTTTTAACTACTAACTAGACAGACATGGATAAGAGGAGATAACGAGCATGAGCTTAATTCCACGCAGTAATTTTACTGATTTAGATAACTTATTCGACAATTTTTTTCCAACATTTCGTTTTGCACCTGACACAAAAAATAGCTTTTTTTCTCCCCAGGTGGATATAGAAGAGAAAGAAAACAGTTATTTAATTAAAGCTGACTTGCCTGGTGTCAAAAAGGAAGATATTAACGTCACATTACATGATGGTGTATTGTCTATTGATGCAGAACATAGAGAAAACTCGGAAGAAAAGCAAGACGGCAAGGTTATTCGGCGCGAGCGGCGCATAGGTAAATTTTCACGCAGTTTTACCGTTGGTAAAGGTATTGTCGATAGCGATATTCAAGCAGACTACACTGATGGCTTACTGACATTATCTATTCCCAAGTCCAGTAAAGAAGAGGCCGTCCGCAAACGAATTAGTATTGGTTAAGACATTATTTACGATTTAAATCGGTGTATTCAAGCTGTAAAAATACACGCTAACTAATGTATTGAGCCAATCAAACGTGTTTGGGCCATCCGTTATAGGGAGTTGTTATGCTTGTGGCGGGTGGCTTTACGCTATTAGTTTTTCAACCATCAACTATGAGTATTTCAAAGAGTATTTCGAATGGCCTCTCAAATTCATTGATATTGTTAACACTTAAGCATCGTATCTATCATAGAGACGTTTAGGTTCTTGTTTTGTCGTATCTTGATTACCGCCGCAGGTTAATGTTGAATTGTATTTTTTAAGTAATGTGTCTTTTAGCCAATAGTCATAAGTACAGATCAAACTTTTTTTATAGTTCAACTTACATTGAGTATAGTCCTTAAAGTTAAAACCCTCTTTCATATTACATTGAATATTGTAATTATTATCTTTATCAAAAATCGCCGCCTTATTGATAGCGCTTTTATTGGCTAGGTTTTGCTGTAAAACCAATTTATCGTTAACATATATTTCCAGTTGCCGTCCATCAGTAAGTGTCGCTTTAATATCTGCGGTTGCATCGTAACTAGATTCATCAGGCAGTGTAGTTGATGTGGTAGAAACGGATGTGCTGGCACAGCTAGGAAGCAATGCGGTCAGTATTATAGTGATACAAATGGTGCGAAACATGTATGTTCTCCTAAAACTATAAGTCGATGTAAATACCAAGTCGATGTAAATACCGTTAACGACTCTGTTTAATCTGGTCGCCTTGAGATCAGTGTTAATAGGTTAGGCTAACAACTATAACTACTAATCGACAAATTCTTGCCTGGTAGTAAGATGGACAAAATCGATAATAGAGACAACTTTACCTAGGGCACCTCCTCATTATTCAGAGGTGCCCTAGTATAAACTGATAGCCGCTGGTTGATAACGGCTTTTGTCTACTCATTAGATCAGCTCAATAGGATGTTAATTGCTCAAATCTAAGGTATGAGAAGAAGCTATTTTAACCAGATTGATGCATCTGTTAGATGGTTTACACTAATTACAACAGTACATGATTTACCACAGAACACGCAAAACTATGTAACCATGTATAACACAATTCACTATGTATGCTCCAGACATGTTCCGGCAAACGAGAATGGAACGTTAGCACCATGACTGATATTACGTCGCTATCATTGGTAAAACCGACATCGATCTTGTTTGATTGGCATGGTACATTGGTAAATACGCTTGATGCCATGTACCAGGCTATTGAGGATATGTTACCGCAGCTTGAGGAACTTGATCTGGTAAGATGTTTAGTGCCAGAAGAACAAGCGAAAACACCAGAAGATGCCAAACTGGTGCGCTATATTCGTATCTTTCGTCACTTACACCCCAAAATTCTCGCTGAACAGCGAGTTTCACGTACCGATATTTTTGATGCACTGTTTGGTTCTAATTGCACTGCGCAAGAGATTGCCCATAATGCCTATAACGAATGCTACCGGCATCATTATGGCGATGTATGTCCTTTTGAAGAGGGGGTTGTTGATTATCTGAAGGCTTTGAAGGTGCTAGGTATTAAGATCGCTGTTGCCACCAATCGCAGTAGAGAGTTTCTCGACAATGAGCTACGTCAGGTCGAAGATGGAAAGTGGCGCGATTTATTGTCTATTTCTGTCTGTGGCGATGAAGTTGAACGCTACAAACCTGCGCCAGATGTATTATTTACCGCTATGTCTAAGCTAGGTGTTAAGCCCGGCCCTGAAGTATGGTATGTGGGGGATAGCGTGACGGACATGATTACCGCTCGACAGGCTGGTGTTACCGCTATTTTCTATAACGGAGCCTTGTGGGATGCAGCATGGATTGAAAGTATGTTCCCACCAATAGAGCAGCTGTCACCAGAGGGACATCGCATGCAAGGGCCTGATGCTGTGGTGGATGATTTTGATCACCTATTTGATTTGATTAAACAGGCAGGTGGTGACGAAGACAGTTCGTTTATTGATACACTCGATACATTACGTCCGCCGCGTCGTCCGCCACGTGTACCGCCGCCGCCACGAATTGAGCCTGATTGGCATCCTTCGGTAGCCAATTTAGAACCGCCAGAAATCATTTTATTTGATTGGCATGCAACGCTAGTTGATACCTTAGATGCCATGTACCATGCGGTCGATGATATGTTACCAGAGTTAAGTGAATTGGGGCTTGATACTAGGCTGGTGGAACCAGCTCAGTGCAAATCACCTGAAGATGCTAAGCTGGTTGAATACGTTCGCGATTTTCGCAAGTTGCACCCCAAGATAAAAACTGATCGTAAGATTTCGCGTACGGATATCTTTGAAGTTCTTTTTGGCGACGACGAAGATGCTAAAAAAAATGCGCATCATGCTTTTACCAAACATTACCGTAATCACTATGGCACCGTATTACCATTTGAACCACAAGTCAAAGAGGTTTTACAGGGGTTGCGTCAACTACCTCTAAAAGTAGGTGTTATTACCAATCGAGATCGTGAATTTTTTTTACATGAATTGGCAGCGGTTGAAGGCACGGGTTGGAGTGAATTATTCGACGTAAGCGTGTGTGGTGACGATACGCCTATTCGAAAGCCCCATCCGCAACAGATTTTTAAGGCGGTGTCTGATCTTTCTGCAGACGCATCAAAAAAAGTGTGGTACGTTGGCGACAGCACGACGGATACCATGGCAGCCAATACGGCAAATATTACCAGTGTCTTCTTTAATGGAGCGCAGTGGGATCAGCCTTGGTTAAACAAAATATTTCCAGGAAATGAGCGTTACCCCCATAAACCAGATGTGGTGGTAAATGACTTTTCCGAGTTTTGGGCTTTAGTACTGGCGTGTCGCGGAAAAACTAACTAGCTTTAGAAATTGTTTTTTCTGCTTCGGCGGCATTGCCTATCATTGCTAATGCATCTAATACACGCTTTGCTGTGACATCTTTCTTAAGTACATGAGCGTCTAGATCCTTAACGGATAGGGTGAAATCCATATCAGATGGCTGATCTTCTTCCGGCATAATAATAAGTTTTATATCGGGATTTTCATTCTTAAAGTAGTTTAATAGAGAATAATCTGGTTTATTAGTTAAATTAGTACCGCAAAATACCACATCTGCCAGCGGATACAGCCTAATCGCCTCACTACCACTATGTGTTGTTTTTACAATATGACCAGCTTTAATTAGCGCATTGTTGACAATTCGTCGCGTATCATGGTCACTATCGATAACTAAAATAAACATAGCTTGCTCCATAGTATTGCAAGTGCATTGACTTAGTGTCTAATTGCCGAGAGCACGGTGGCCTAGCTGACGGGCTGTATTGTATTATCTATCTATGAGTTAACTAAGATAGTATCAACTAAGTTGTCATTACTTAGCCTTGTCACTAAAAGGCTAGTCTACTCACGATGCTTTAGCTATAAGTTGCCGATTTTTTCTCAAATAATGTGGAACGTATAGCAATTTTTGCTGAGCACGGTCGAACACTGTTTTAACTGAGATTACCTATTTATACCGCACAAGAGTGGTGTGTAGAAATAACAAATAATGTTGGTATGATAAAGCACGAGAACCATAGCTTATTAGTGACCGAGATCTGATAATTCGGTCACAGAAAAAATACGTTTTGTGATACACAGCAATTCGTATATAGCGTTAGAAATAGCTAAAAAATTTAATGCGCTTTACGTCTCGGACACTCTTTTATTAGGTTGGGTTTGCCAGCTTAATTTAATACAAATTTAGTAAGTGTATTCGCAGGAAAGAGATATCGGTGTTGTGATTTGTTTGTTGTAATATTCTGGTCTTAACGAGACAATTAATATATTGTTCAATATACATTTTCAATGTGTCTTATCAGAGATATTCAAACTTTTAGCTAAATCAATTCTTATCTTCTATTAGCTGGTTGAATTGAGCCCTTTTCATAGCAAGTTTTGCTACACTGTGCCTTCAATGAATATCAGACGTATAATAGGCTTATAAATCAGGGTATTGTTGGTTATTTAAACTGCTTGATGGGGAAATATTCGCTCCGGCTTATTGTTTTATCAGGTTTTATCAAGTTGTATCAAACAATCCGCACCTATTTTCACTAAAACTCTCGCGTTAGCAGACTTGATTTTTAGCTTATTTGAAGCTGTTAAAGCTTAATAGATTGACGGGTATATGGTAGGTATATAGTAATGAAAATTCCAGTAGTAAAAACGCCGATTCAGATACGATATTCCGATATTGATCCCTATGGCCATGTTTCAAATAGTGTCTACATGCAGTATTTTGATATGGGGCGGCGCGAGTTATTTAATGCCATTGAACAACGGGAGGGATTTCGTCAGGACAATGTTGTCGCCAGTATTCGTATTGATATGTTACGAGAAATTATTCTTGATGATGAGGTTTGGCTTGAAACCTGGTGCTCTAAAAGAGGTAACAAAAGCTTGACCGTAGAGCAACATATTTACTGTAATGAAAAACTGGCGACGACTGCAAGTATCATATTAGTAGGTTTCGATCGAGGAACTAGAGAAACGGTACTATGGCCAAGTCACTGGCAACCTTCAGAACGGGAAGACAAGTCAAAAACATAATGGGGCTGTATTAGGTAACGTAGCCATTATGAGCTAGCTTCTTGTTGAATAAGTTGGTGAAAGATGGTCTAAAGGCAGTCTAAATATAGATTTTTTTTCTGATTAATAGTGGTAACCTGGTCGATTGCGCTTTACGTTGGTTGCAGTTTCTTGCTCTATTTTCACCTGTCATAACAAAGTGTTTTTTCTTTTATGGCTTTAGCGCCCCTTGCTTCTTAACAGCGTGCCTAGTTAGCAGTTTTACTTGCATATAAATAAAAAATAGGCGCATTTTAGTTTTAATAGAAAATTAATTCTAAAGTTTTGGCGCATATAGCCGACAGGCGCTAGTTTTTTAACACAAAAACGTTTTATGATAGTAATGCCCTCAACTGGGTTGAAACAAATGGGTTTGATAAATCGAGATCGAAACAGATTTTGAAAAAGCCAATCTTTATTAGCGTCTTAGTTAGTTGTTGCGATGGATATAAAAAACACTCCCAGCTTAGTTGTACAACAAACACAACGTAACCGGTTAGATTTAGCAAAGCAAGCGATTCAAGTTGACAAGCCGTTAATAGATTCTACGTCTACTAGTTCTACGCGAGATGCTCAAAGTGTATCGGTAGGTTCTATCGCTAGTTCAAATGCAACGGCAACGGACCGCGACAAAAAATATGTTAGCGCGGGAGTTACTCATAATTCTGCTACCCTCAGTGAACTAAAACCGTTTGAACGTAAGACCGTTGAAGACAAGAAACAACGCTTTGAGTTTCAGAATCAAGTTCAGCAATTAAAATCCCGCGCGGTGTTTAGAGATACGTCACAGAGTGCCGATAATAGCAAGCTTGGTGTGTCAGATGACGATATTGCAGTAAAGCGCAAACAGACGCGCGAAGCACAAGCGGCAAGTATTGAAGCCAGTCGTCGAGAAGATGATCGCCGAGAAGCGAAGTTTGCACAACAACAACTTGAGCAGGCGCTGAGAGATAAAGCGTTCGATGAAACAATCGAAGCTAAAGTAATTAGAAATAGAGAGCGGGCGGAAGAGAGTATTGAGAAACAAGTTGCTAATAGTGAGAGAATGTTAGCTGAACGTGCTGAAGCTGCGGCGAAGGTTGAACAAACCAGAGTTGCGCGTGAACAAGTGTTAGCTAAACGTGAAATACCCAAGCAACAGCTATCGCAGCTGCTTGAAAGAAGCGCGCAGCAAGATGTTGAACAAGAGAGCTTTAATATACGTTTAGTCGATGCCGTCGACAGTGAGCGTCAAAAGGCAGATAGACAAGCTGTTAAAGCCAAGACCGAAGTCCAAACTCAACAGCAACTTATTGCAGAGAAGTCCGTGACATTCAGAGATGAGCAATTACAGACTCAACGAGCTGCTCTTGAAAGAGCCTTAACGCTACGCCGTTCTCAGCAAGAAAATTATGCGGCCCTTGCAACGACCGAAACTGCGGTAGTTCCACCAGAAGACAATGCTACTCAAGCATCGGCAGTTGTGCCGGAAGGCGAGGGGAGTGAGCAAGACAATAATCAAGATGTCGTTAGTGGACAGGATGTTGTTAATCAAGATGTCGATGACCAAACTGCGAAAGCGCAGCAGGATGGTGCTGAACTGTTTGTTTCTGATGCATTTGTTTCTGAATCTGAATCATCTGATTCTACACTATCGGTGGAACCGACTGTGATTGCAGACGTCGCTGAGTCAGACGTTTCATTGCATGACTCTGTTTCAGAACACAATGATGTTTCAATACATAATGACATTTCAGCGCATAACGATATTTCAGTGCGCAACATAGTGGAGCCACCTCAATCGGAGCAAATTTTGCGTGATAACACGGTTGAGCGGCCAATTGATATACCATCTGCTGCGCCACTTAGCCCAGCCATTGAAGCCCGTACTGACGCGGAGTCAGCAAAAATAGATCAAGACCGCAAGGTAGAAGAAACGTCATCTAGTTCCGCGGCGGATTAGCCACTCGATTGCTTTGGTTTAGGGCAAGGGCTTTACTGGGGAAAGCCCTGTATCAGGCACGGTATTTACACCATAGATAGCTCGCTGTTTTAGCGTCTGAAATAGATCAAAATGTTGTTTAAATATTTGTTGAGCACTGAACTTTTGTGCTATTTTCTCTCGCGCACGTGAACCCAAATACTGTTTGTGCTGATTGTCGAGCAAAATTAACCGAATATGTTGACTTAACTCATTCACACTACTTTGCCAGATGATACCATTTTCTGCGTGATCAATTAGATCTGATACGCCTGAAACCGGCGTAGAAATGGCAGCGCACCCAGTTGCCATGGCCTCTAATAGCGCGTTTGGCATGCCTTCCGAGAGCGAAGGTAAGATAAAACAATCGGCGATTTGATACAGTAGATAAGTTTCTTTAACAAATCCGATAAACTTTACCAATTGGTCAAGTTTCTCTTGTTTCACCAATGCTTGTAAGTCGGCATAATATGCTAGGTCATTTAAGGGACCTGCTATAACCAGCTGTGCCTCTACACCTTGTATTTTTAATTGGCTTAGCGCTTGAATCAGTAAATGGGGTTGTTTTCGTGGTACAACTGTGCCGGTAAATAAAATAATAGGCTGTTCTGTTAGGTTAAATTGTTGCCGAATTTGCTGTAAC